>JAFTLJ010000020.1 GCA_017456005.1 Clostridia bacterium
ACGAAAGTAACATAGATATTATAAAATAACGTAAGCCCCGACAGACATAAAAAATCTGTCGGGGTTACATATTTGTTTACAGCAGGGCAATTATTAATCAACTGACTATAAATTCTCCGCTAATTTTGCACACCTTTCAGGTGCATCTTTTTTGTTATTCTATTTCCATTATTATGGGAACTATCATAGGCTTGCGCTTTGTCTGCTGATTTACGTATTTTGCGACCTCGTCTTTTATGCGGAACTTCATCTGGTTCCAATCGTTGCCGCGGTCGAAGCAAATATTTATTGTATCGCGAGCTATTGTTTTTATATTGTCTATAAGCGCTTCCGATTCCTTTGCGTATACAAAACCACGGGAAATAACCTCCGGGCCTGTTATTATCTCATCATACGTACGGTCTATAACCGTAACGATGGTTATGATACCGTCGGAAGAAAGTATCTTTCTGTCGCGCAACACCACGTTGCCTACGTCGCCCACACCATAACCGTCTACGAGCACTATACCTGCAGGCACTGTTCCTGCAAAGCGTGCGCCCTTTGCGTCTATTTCCAGCACCTTACCTATTTCGCCCACGAAAATGTTGCACGGCTCCATACCCATCTGCTCTGCAAGCTCCTTGTGAATGTGAAGGTGTCTTGCCTCGCCGTGCACGGGCATAAAGAACTCCGGTTTTGTGAGCGCGTGGAAGATTTTCAGCTCTTCGCGGCACGCGTGGCCTGAAACGTGCACCTCCGCCGTGGAATCGGAAAGCACCGTCACACCCTTTCGGTAAAGCTCGTTTATAATATTGCCCACAAGCTTTTCATTGCCGGGTATAGCCGAAGCGCTTATGATAACAACATCCTCGTGACCTATTTCCACCTTATCGTGCATATTGTAAGCCATGCGGTAAAGCGCGCTCATGGGCTCTCCCTGGCTACCCGTAGAAACGATAACAAGCTTCTGAGGGGGGTATTTCTTAATATCGCCTATGTCTATAAGCGTGCCTTCGGGAACCTTCATATAATCAAGCTCCACAGTCGCGCCTATTACGTTTATCATGCTTCTGCCGGTTACGGCAACTTTTCTGCCGTATTTCGCGGCTATATCTATGACCTGCTGAACCCTGTGCACGTTGGAAGAGAATGTGGAAATGATGATTCGCTTATCCTTGTGCTCTTCAAAATAACGCTCGAGCGATTCGCCCACGCGGCGCTCGGAGTGTGTATAGCCCTCGCGCTCTACGTTCGTGGATTCACACATGAGCAGCTTTACACCTGCCCTGCCCAGCTCGCCCAGGCGCGTTAAATCTGTCATTTCTCCCTCTACGGGGGTGGGGTCTATCTTGAAGTCGCCCGAGTGCACTATAACACCGACAGGGGTCTTTATCGCCAAGCAGAGCGAATCTGCTATAGAGTGGTTAACATGTATAAATTCCACCTCGAAAACGCCTGCTTTTATCTTGTCGCCCGCGTTCACACAGTTGAGCTCTGGCACGGTTTCAAACGTATGCTCTTCAAATTTATTAAGCAATATACCAAGCGTGAGCTTCGTGCCGTAAACGGGCACGGGCAACTTTTGAAGCACATACGGCAGGGCGCCTATATGGTCCTCGTGGCCGTGCGTGAGGAAGATGGCTTTTACCTTTTGCAAATTGTTTTGCAGGTAAGTAACGTCGGGCACAACGAGGTCTATGCCGAGCATATCGTCGTTGGGGAAGCCCAAGCCGCAGTCTATAACTATTATATTATCTCCATACTCTATGGCGGTGATATTTTTTCCTATTTCGCCAAGACCGCCGAGCGGGATAACACGAACTTTTTTAAGTTTTGCCTTTGCCATTCGTTATTCCTGTTTCTTTGTATGGCATACAAAGATTCCTTTCTTAAAAATTTATCGCGCTTTTTATAAAAAAAGAGCGCAAAAACAATTCCGTACAAAAATATATTTGTACGCAAACCGAGTTATGTATTTGCATCGCAAAAAATCGCACATTCATCCCTTGCGGTGCAAAATATGGTCTTAAAAATATGCCAAGATGCCCCCCGCAACCCTTTCGGGAAACATCTGCGGCACAACGTATAAAATCGAGAGGTCTGCCCCTGAATCATCACCGCAAATTCTCTGCTTGCGGCACGTTAATAATATTATAACTCTTTTTTCATTCTTTGGCAATAGTTTTTTCTGTTTTATTGTTCGCAATATGCGACAAATTTATGCGTGCAGACGTGAATATATGCCCCAAAGCATGACAAATAATATAAAAAACACCGTGGAGGTTAATATGAATATTCGCGAATACAAAAAAAGCCTTATGATAGTTAAGGATATAGATTCCGAGGTTATAAGCGAGGCGTATTTTATTTTAAAAAGCGGCGCGGAGTACGAATATGAAAACAAAATATCCGAGGAGGCAGAACGCATTATAAGAGAGTGCGGGGCTTACGCGCAAAAAAAGCGCCGTGCAAAAAGCACAGCGCTTCGCGGTTTCTTTGCCGCCGTCCTCGCCATATCCGTAGCCATTCTGGCTATAATGGTTATAGTTCGTATCTTTTAGCAAAAGCTTGTAACAAATGTTTGGGCAAGCGGAGCAAGCACCTCTGCCGCCTTTTCGGCGGAAGCCGTATCGCGGAATACGCCGAAAACCGCGCTTCCGCTGCCGCTCATAAGGCTGAACACCGCCCCGTGAGCAAGCATTTGCTCTTTTATGCGGAAGATATCGGATTCCGCGGGTATCACGCTTTCGAAAATGTTGTAGGAGAGCGCGCCAATGCTTTCTATATCCTGTGCCAGTACCGCCGTTTTCATTTTCTCGAAATCCTCCGTGCGAGAAAATTCGCCGCGCGCATCTATAGCCGCGTATGCCTTGCCCGTGGAAACCTTTTCGCTATGTGGGTATGCCACCAGCACGGGCACCTGCGGCAATGGCGCACAGTGCTCTATCTTTTCTCCTATGCCCTGCACGAACGCCGTGCCGCGGCAAATGAGAAACGGTATATCCGCGCCGACCTTTGCGCCCAGCGAAATCAGTTCGGCCTTCGAAAAGCGAGAGCCTGTAAGCTCATTCAGCGCCAGCAAAACCGCCGCGGCGTCGGAAGAGCCACCGCCAAGCCCCGCTTCCATGGGAATAATTTTTTCTATTTTTATGGAAACATCGTAGTTTTCCATTTTAGTGTATTCAAAAAATATCTGCGCCATACCATAGGCTATGTCGTTTTCGCCGTTCAGCTCATCGTGGCCCGGGCAGATCACCTCTATATTCTGTCCGCAAGCATTTTCTTTTATGGAAATGCTTATTTTATCGTAAATGCCTACCGTCTGCATAACGGAATCTATATCGTGGTAGCCGTCCGGGCGCTTACCCGTTACGCCAAGGCAAATATTTATTTTTGCAGGTGCGAGCACTGATATTTCTTTTACTGTATTTTCCATATACGCCTCCGCTTATTTAAACGCGCTTATTACGTTAAGCAAAACGTTTTTTTTCGTTCCTATAGCCACAAACGGGCACAGCTCCTGGCAGCAGAAGCAACGTATGCATTTTTTCCTTATGATATGTGCATATTTTTTTCCGTTTTTATTTTTGCGCATTTCTATCGTGTGCTGTGGGCAAGAGGCGGCACATTCGCCGCAGCCCCTGCAAACAGAAAGGTTTATTTTCGGCTTGGGAGCAAATATTTCGCCCCATTTTCCGCTTGTGAAGTGCACGAGCATGCTTCCGCCGCCCTTCGTGCTATCGGGCTCTGCAAAATCTTTTACTATAAGCTCTTTCGGACTTTCGCCGATAATATCCAGCTCTGCTGCCGTCGAGGGCATATAGCCGCGCTTTGCCGCCTCGCGCACCATGGGCACAGTGCCCTCAAAGCCGAGTATCTTCTCTGCCAAAAGGTCGGAGGCAAACGGGTTGCGAGAGGTCAAAATACAGCCTATTTTGCGCGGTTCACCGCCTGTGGGGCCGTTGCCTTCCATACCGATTATAGCATCTGTAACGGCTATTATTTCCTTCTTTTCGCAGAGCATTTTGCAAAGATCGCATATCATGCCGATAAAACGCTCGTTTTCGGGGAACGCCGCGTGCATTTCAAACTTGGTAATGCCCGGCACGGAACCGTAGAAATTTTTAACTGCGGCGCTCATTTTTGTTAGCGAATGGCTTTTCAGCTTGCAGAGGTCTATTATAACATCCGCCTCGTAAAGCGGCGTGATTATATCAAATTCGTGGCAAACGAGCGCGTTTTCCGCGTGCATATGCTTCCAGGAAATGTCTTTATTTAGTATATCGCCATATTTTTCCGCCACAGCGGTTATACCGCATACCTTATATATGCCCTCCATACGCGCCTGCGTATAAACGCCGCCGGGGCTTTCGGCTATAACGGGCGTAACACCCATATCGGCAAGCAAAGAAAGCAGAGCATCCAGAACGACAGGGTGAGTGGTTGCCGCCGCCTCTGGCTCTTTTTTCATAACAAGGTTTGGCTTTATAGCAACTTTTTTGCCGGCAAAAAACTCCGCGTCCACACCTATTTTTTCAAAATGCATTGCAAGTATGCTTTTTATCGCCGCAAAATCATATTCTTCCGCGCGCGAAAGCACAACTGTGTTCATACCGCTCATCTTTCTTCCTCCGAAATAGTGTAATATTGTTTATATTGTAACATAAAATGCACAATATTGCAATGCGTTAAGGAGAAAAACACTATGGAAATCGCTTTTTAACTATGCAAAAATTTCACACCAAAAACTTCTGCGCTCTGCACTCTTAATTCTTCATTCTCTTCACCACAGCGCATACAGGCAAGCTCAGCAAAAACCAAAAGAAGCTGTAAAGCGGGCAGATCTGCCCCAAAACGTTGCCGAACATTCCGCTGTAATCCCACACTCCGAGCCCAAGTAAGCGGTTCACGAGCATGCCCACGCCAAACTCCACAAGCGTTATTATCGCGGCGCAGGCAGATGCACGCAAAAGCAGATGCTTCGCCGCAAAACGCCTGTTCACTGCGCATATGGCAAGCATACATACGCCGCCCGTAAGCACCATTGACCAATGCGTTTCTCCCCGCCACAAAAGCTCAACAAGCCCATAGCCCACGCCGCCAACCATAAACTCTATTTCTCTTTTGTGCCGCGGCTTCAGCATCCCTCCGAAAACAGCGTGCGCTTGGACTTGGCGTTTTTCCGCGGCGCGCACGCCGCCTTCTTCCCTTTTCCCAAATTGCATACGCGAAACGTTCATTTCTCTGCCTCCGCTTCCGCTATCATTTCGTGTAGGGCCGCCAAAGCCGAGGAAAGGCCGCCCAGCTTGTCTATAAGCCCACATTCTACGGCGGATTTGCCGTCTACAATAGTGCCCACATCGTTTGCCATATCTTTGGTGTTCGTAAGCATTTTAAGAAAGCGCTCTTCCGTGACATGCGAATGCGCCACAACAAAATCCGTTACTCGCTTCTGCATACGAGAAAGATAATCGAAAGATTGCCATATCCCCAGCACCGTGCCTGTTATGCGCACGGGGTGGAGAGTCATGGTGGCGCTGGGCACTATAAACGAACGGCGGCAGGAAACCGCTATTGGCACGCCTATGGAATGCCCCCCTCCTATAACGAGCGAAACCGTCGGCTTGGAAATGCTCGCAAGCAGCTCTGCTATGGCAAGCCCTGCCTCCACATCTCCCCCTACCGTGTTTATTATTACAAGCAAACCGCGCACGCGCTCCTCCTCTGCCGCCCCCACTATAATGGGCAAAAGATGCTCGTATTTCGTAGCCTTGCTGCCTTGCTGCAGGGCGTAGTGCCCCTCTATCTGCCCGATAACGGAAATACAATGCACCCCATGCGAAGCCGCCGCGCCAAAACGCAAAATTTCTTCCTCTTCAGCGCCCAAAAGCTCTTTTTGGGCATTTTCTTTTTCGTCCATATCTTTATATTCCTTTTTTGCACATTTTAACATTATTTTTTACAAAAAATTTCGCGTTTAATCATTTACAAAACAACAAAAATATTATATAATTAAAATATAATAGTAGAATTATGACATTTTCTATTATCCACAAAAAACGACGTACAACACGTCGGGAAAGAGAGAGAAAATCCAATGGAAAACAAAATCTTGGTTGAAACATCCGCAAGACACATCCATCTTTCGGAAGAACACATCAACGTTCTTTTCGGTGAGGGACATCAGCTCACAGTAAAAAAAGAACTCAGCCAGCCCGGCCAGTTTGCTTGCGAAGAAAAAGTAACTGTTAAAGGCGCAAAAGGCGAGCTTAAAATGTCTGTTCTCGGCCCTGCAAGAAAAGCTTCTCAGGTAGAAGTTTCCCTTACAGATGCAAGAAGCATCGGCGTTACAGCCCCCATTCGCGAATCCGGCGACATCGCAGGCTCCGGCGCTTGCACACTCGTTGGCCCTTGCGGTTCTGTTGAACTCGCAGAAGGTGTTATCGCAGCTCAGCGCCACATTCACCTTACACCCGAAGCTGCTGCCGACCTCGGCGTTTCCGATAAAGAAATCGTAAACGTTAAGCTCTGCACACCCCGTGCGCTCGTATTTGGCGACGTTGTTGTTCGCGTTAGCGATAAATTCGCTCCCGCTATGCACATCGACACAGACGAAGCAAACGCTGCTGCCGCTTCCGGCGTAGTTTACGGCGAAATCGTAAAATAAACAATTTTATAATATAAGGAGAAACTAAAATGGCAGAACTTGTTTATTCCCATGAAGTTGAATCCATGTGCTGCGTAGCAAAAGGCCCCAACCACGGTCCTGCTCCGCTTCCCGAAGAAGGCAAATGGGTTCAGGCAAAACAGATTACCGATATTTCCGGCTATACACACGGTATCGGTTGGTGCGCACCTCAGCAGGGCGCGTGCAAACTCTCCCTTAACGTTAAAGACGGCGTTATCGAAGAAGCACTCGTTGAAACGATCGGTTGCTCCGGTATGACACACTCCGCAGCTATGGCGGCTGAGATCCTTCCCGGCAAAACGATCCTCGAAGCTCTCAACACAGACTTGGTTTGCGACGCTATCAACACAGCTATGCGCGAACTCTTCCTCCAGATCGTATACGGCCGTACACCGTC
>JAFTLJ010000021.1 GCA_017456005.1 Clostridia bacterium
ACCGATAAATTTACCGCTAAACGATACGTTCAACGTACTCGATAAAATTAGAAAAGGCATACCTACATATGTTAAAAGTTTAGAAAGAACCCCCGATTCCTTTTGTCCGATTATTTTCCCTTTCACTAAAATAAAGCCCGGCAATGCAAGCTCTACAAACACCAGAACGTTTCTGAGCATAATTACTAATGCTTCCATTTCTTTTCTCCTCACTTGTTTAAAAATATTTCTTCCGCAAATCGGCTTTCATATCCGAAAGTAAGCAATTTTTCGAAAGTTTTCGCTAATTTTTCTTCAAAATCCGCTTGATAGGAGCGGTAATGCGGATAGAAAAACTGTTCGTGTATCATAACCGATACTACCTCATGCGTTTTCAACGCATCAAGCATTTTCAAAATCTCTTGTGTACAAAAGCGATTCAGCACGATATCGATACCCAAATGCCAAACGCCGTTCACCTTCAACAATTCGCCGCCCTGCAAACGTTTGCAAGCCTCCTCACTTAACCCGTAGGAAATCCTAAGCTGCTCCTGTGTGCCGTATAAACCCAGCAAGCCCTCATAGCCACACTCTTTCAACGCCGAGATACCTTCCCCCGAACATTTACAAAAATGTATCGTCGTAGACTTGGCTAACGATGCCTCGCCTGCAAAACGAATAATTTCACGATTGGTTTTTGCGCATTCTTCATACATCGTTTTATACGTAACGTTCTCGTAAGACGTAATATCGTGATGAAGCGCGTGATAGGAAAGCTTTAACCAGTCGGCATTATCTTCCCATTCAACGCGAAAACGCGCCGTCATTTGCGACAAATCAAAACCGTTCTCCTCATAAAAAAGATTTAATTGCACCTTAACGCCAAAACGTTCGTGTAAGCGCTTATAAACCGCAAGATAGGGATGCGAAAAAATACTCTCGTAATTCCCTTGCGACAGCTCTTTCAAGCACCATATGTTATCATCTACCGTAAAACAAAAGCCTTTCATATTTATTTGCCCTCAGCTGATTTTTCTGCTATTTTTTGATTAAAAAAACACAAGAGATTTTGCCAATCCTCTCTCGAAAAATAATGCGTGCCTTTGCGCTTATAATAGCCGACGTTCCCTTGAAAATATTTCTCACCTGTTTCCGCCTTTTCAGGCGCAATAAGCCCACAAACGCCGTATTCTTCCCAAGCGCGCGAGGCTTTCTTTGCACAGGCAAATTCCGCGCAAGGGTTTGCCCGAAAATCCTCTTCTGCTGAACCGATACAAACAACGCGTGGCGCTATCAAACCGACCAACATATCTTGGTCAAAAGGCAACTCGTTTTCCTTTTCGATAAATTCGGCATAACGATTGCAAAACCAATACGGGCGAAGAAGCGCCAGCGTGAAAATATCTTCGCTATCTTCTTTTTTTTCCGAATATAACGCCGCGCCAGCCGTGCCCGAATCGTTAGAATGTACGAATGCAAAGCGTTCGTCAAACGCGCCGACAAGCAACGCCGTTTTTCCAAGCGAAATCGCTTTGGCGTTTCCCAAATTTTCCGCGTCGGAAAGAATGGCAAGCGTAACACCCGTTGCCTTGCAAATATATTCTTGTATATAGAAAGCGG
>JAFTLJ010000022.1 GCA_017456005.1 Clostridia bacterium
TATACAAGCTAAATCCATTCTATCAGCAAAAAACGGAATGAACATATACCGCGGCTGCACGCACGGGTGCATCTATTGCGACAGCCGTTCCGATTGCTATGGCTTCGACCATAGGTTTGAGGATATAGCCGTCAAGCAGAACGCGCCCGAGCTTCTCGAGGATGCGCTCCGCAGAAAACGCAAGCCGTGTATGATAGGCACGGGCGCTATGTGCGACCCATATATGCACTGTGAAGAAAGCCTCGGCTACACTCGCAAATGCCTCGAAATTATCGATAAGTACGATTGCGGCGTGGCTATACAAACAAAATCGGCACGCATTCTGCGCGATATCGACCTGCTCGAAAAAATCAACCGCCACTCAAAATCAGTCGTGCAGATAACACTTACAACTTATGACGAAAACCTTTGCCGTATAATCGAGCCAAACGTAAGCACCACAAAGCAACGGTACGAGGTTCTGAAGGAGTGCCAAAAACGCGGTATTCCCACGGTGGTGTGGCTCTGCCCTATTCTGCCGTATATCAACGATACGGAAGAAAACCTGCGCGGCATTCTCAGCTATTGCTTCGATGCGGGCGTTGTCGGGATAATCAATTTCGGATTCGGCGTTACAATGCGAAGCGGCAACCGCGAATATTTCTACAAAAAGCTTGACGAGCATTTCCCGGGAATGAAGGAACGCTACATAAAACGCTTCGGATATGCTTACGAATGCCCGTCGGATAATTCCGCAAGGCTTTGGAGCATTTTCAGGCGCGAATGCCGAGCGCACGGGGTTATGCAAAACACGGGAGAGATATTTGCGTATATGAGCGAATACCCTGCCGTAAACAAGCAAATGAGCCTATTTGATTTTTAGCGAGGTGATTTTATGCGTAAGGAAACTCAAAACAAATTCCCCATTGCGCGGTGTGCAAATCCTTCTTGCAACTGCACTATCCTTTACAGCGAAAATCCGAAAGATAAATCAAACGTCACCGTACGCATAGCCAAACCGAGTTACAAGGGCCCGACTTACCTCTGCCCTCGGTGTAAGACGATGCTCGCGGTAATAGAAAAACCGAAAGTGGCGGAAGGCTACGTGGCTGTGCCTATAATACAATATACAACCTAAAGTGAGCCATCCTCCCGGCTGTGAAATCGGGAAACACGGGTGAGTATCAGAACTATCGCAGAGTGAAAGCTCTGCTTTGTTCCGATGCTCACCTTTTTATTTTGAAAACATCCGCCTTTTGGCGGTGTTAATATATCCGCTTATCAAATAAGCCCTTACCCTGTATGCGATGCACGGGACGGGCGCAGGAACAGCGCGCAGAATAGCGAACTGCGCCCCTGCAAAGCGATTGCGCCTTTTACATAATTCAAGAAAGGAGAAATCGCATATGACCGAAAAATCTACTGTCTATGAAAAGATGATGTTCGCGGAATATCCCGACATCGTCGGTATCGGGGATTTGCAGAAAATGCTGGGCATCGGGCGCAAAGCCGCGCTTGAGCTTGCCAAGCACCCGCAGATCCACGGCGTAATCGTGGGAAACCGTTTCAGAATTCCCAAAATCAACGTCATCCGCTATATGTTAAGTGACGTTCAGGCATCGTAATCTAAAAAAGAAAGGATGTGAATTTAGGAAGAAAGGAAAGTGAACTGATTGGATTATAACTATTGTAATCCTTTTCTCCTTAACCAACTTGA
>JAFTLJ010000023.1 GCA_017456005.1 Clostridia bacterium
GCGATAATTATATAATCCTTTACAGGGTCCGACATATGGTATTTTTCCATAACGGGGCCGCCGATGCAACTGCCTGCGCATGCGGACATTTCTATAAAGCATTTATGTATATTGCCGTTTTGGATATCTTTCAGCGCGGCGATGCATTTTTCCACACCGTCTACTGCGAGATAAGTGTATCCGGGGGCATCCTGCTTCATCGTTTTGAGAATGCCGCCTGCCGTGGGGAAGAAGCGCGCGCGGCTTTCGGGGGTGCTGTCCATTTCAAGATCGAGCTCTATTCCTTCGTCCTTGAGCCAATTTGTGAGCTCTTCGAAGGTAAGAACTGCATCTACAAGGCCGTTATAATAATCGGCTTCGTCTTTTTTTGCTACGCAAGGACCGATGAATACTGTCTTTGCCTCCGGCATTCTGCGCTTGATGTCCATACAGTGCGACTGCATGGGGGACATAACGTCAGCAAGATATTCCACCAAAGAGGGGAAATGCTTCTGGATAAGCAAATTTACGGAATGGCAGGAGGAGGTGATGATAATATCTCTATCCTCTTCGCGGAGCATGCGTTCGTACTCGTTTTTAACTATCGTGGCACCGATAGCAGTTTCCTCAACGTCGTAGAAACCGAGCTTTTTCAGAGCGCGGCGCATAGATTCGATGCCTACGCCTTCGTAATTAGCTATGAAAGATGGCGCGAGGCTGACGATAACGGGAGCATTGCTGTGGAGCAAAACTTTCGTTTTTTCTATGCCGTCTACTATTTCTTTTGCGTTTTGCGGGCACGCTACAAAGCACTGGCCGCACCAGATGCATTCGTTGCCGATGATATGCGCCTGGTTGCCCGAAAAGCGAATGGCTTTAACAGGGCAGTGACGTATGCATTTATAACAGTTATTGCAGTTTGATTTTTTGAGTGTCAAAGATTTTGCCATAACTGTCACATCCTTTCGTTTTTAATTGTGTTTAGTATATGTTTGTTAAAGAACTCCTGGAAGTTCTCTATCGTTACGCCGACGTGAATATCGTCGTCGATCTGTATGGTAACTCCCGAACGGTTGCATTTGCCTATGCAAAAGCTGCCGGAAAGCACCACATCGTCTTCGATATGGTTTTCTTCAATAGCCTTTTCGAGCAATGCCACTATTTCGTGCGAGCCTTTGAGATGACAGGACGACCCCACACAAACCTGAACGAATAACATTATTTTATACCTTTGCCAAAACTGCGTTTGCGAAGAATTCGTCTACCGTGTCGGGTGTTACGGAATAGAATTCGTTATCTGCTGTTACGCAAACACCCTTCTGGCAGTTGCCCATGCAGAAAGTGCCGGCGAGTTCAACTTTGCCTTCGAGCTTGTTTTCTGCGATTAAATTCTGGAGTTTTTCTACTACCTGGCGAGAGCCTTTGATGTGGCAGGAGCTTCCGATACAAACTGTAATTTTCATAATAAGTTCTTCCTTTTTATAAATAATTTATTTTTTTGTTTTGGTTTGGGAATTGAGGTGTGCAAGGGAAAGTGCTAAATTTTCTTGCTTTAAAAGTACGGTTTCGGGAACGGAAAGGGCACAGGGGGCAAAATTCCAAATGGCTTTTACGCCGCATGCCACAAGCGTATCGCAAACGCTCTGTGCTGAATGTTTACCTACTGTTATAATGCCGAGCTTTACGCTGTTTTCGGCACAGTACCGTTCGATATCGTTTATAGGCAAAATGGATTTTTGTTTTTCATCGTTGCGGAACAAATTTTCGTCGCAATCGAATCCCGCTGCGATCTTGATTCCAAACTCTTCAAAGCCATCGTAATCCAAAAGGGCTCTTCCCAGTTTTCCTGCGCCTACAAGCACGGCGTTTGTAAAACCTTCATAGCCGAGATGACGTTCAAGGTCGTATATCAGCTTCAGCTTGTTATAGCCCACCTTGGGTTTTCCGCAACCGCTGAGCATGGCAAGGTCTTTTCTTACCTGAACTTCGCCCAGCATAAGATCGCGCGCGATTTTCGTGGCGGATATGTTTGCCCCTTTTTCGTCGGGCAGGTCTTTTAAATACTGTATGTATAGCGGGAGCCGACCGAGCGTAGCCTTGGGAATGGAGTATCTGGTCATTTGCCACCTCCTTGTCTTATTTGATTTTGTTTGCTTCGAGTTTTTTTATTGAAAATCTGTTGAAATATACAATTATATGGTAAAATGTAATCGATAATGCCATAATCGGTATATTTATAATCGATATAACTAATGCCAATAAAAAGCCATTTAAGCGTAAGGGTTTATTGCTCAAATGGCACGCTGCGAAGCTTGCATAATTTCACATAGTGATTATAACACAAAAAAGATGGTATTTCAATATATATTCTAAAAAAAGTAGAAAAATAAAAAATAAAATTCCATTTCGTCGATAAGCTGCACAAGGTTTTCAGGGGGATTTTTTGCCCGATTTATTCTATAAAAAAATCCCCAAAAAGTGTCAGAAACAGAGGAAAATCTTGTCTTATATAGTGAAGGCGCCTGACAATACAAAGAAAGGAGGGCTGTATGGAAGACAGAGAAATATACGAACTTTTCAAGTGCAAAAGCGAAAAGGCAATAGCCGCGGTATCGGAAAAATACGGGCGTTATTGCCTTGCTATAGCTATGCATATACTCGGAAACGCAGAGGATGCAGAGGAGTGTGTGAACGACACTTGGCTTGCGTTTTGGGCTTCCGTGCCCGAAGAAGAGCCGAAGAACCTAAAGCTTTTGCTTGCAAAAATAACGCGCAATTTTGCGCTGAACCGCTACAATGCGGAAAAGCGGGAAAAACGCGGCGGCAGCGAGGTCTGCTTGGCATTGGAGGAAATAAACGAATTTGTTTCCGGAGAAGATGACACCGCGGAAAAGGTGGTGCAGGCAGAGCTTATGGCGGCTATAAACAGTTTTTTACGCGGGCTTCCCGAGCGAGAATGCGGAATTTTTATAAACCGTTATTTTAAATTGGAAACGACTGTGCATATAGCAGAAATGTATGGTGTGACGGAAAGCAACGTACATAAAATTCTTTCCAGAACGAGAACAAAACTGAAAAATTATTTAATCAAGGAGGGTTATGAAATATGAAAAATACTGATTTTTTAAATTTAATGCAGGAAATAGATAGCGACCTTATAGAAAAAGCGGAGCACCCGAAGAAAATAAGATATAAAAAGAGAATTTGGGCTTCCGCTATTGCGGCGTGCCTTGCGCTCGGCGTTGTGGCGTTACCTTTGGCAAAATATATAGGCGGAACAGCCGCGCCGGGCGGCGTAGTACAGGGCACGACAGGCGGAGAAGCTGAACTTCCCACGGTTATAAAGCTCGGCGAAAGCGGCAAGTTTACGGCGTATGAATTGGAAAATGTTGATATTGATACAACGCTTGGCGCAAATCACAAAGTGGAAGCGAAAATAAATTTTATAAACGGTTATTTTACAGATGAAAGTAAAAGAAATACAACTGCTGTTGTTGTAATAGATGGAAAGCGTTATGAGGGTGTTTATTCGTATAGCCAAAAAAGTGATTATTTTGAAAATGATATGGATGTTTACAAAATAACAAACTCTGCTACAAAAGGGGATTTTTCTATAAACAGAGAGACTGGTGTTTGCGTAAGTTTTTATGTAAATAGATTGAATGAGCCTATGCAAAATGTTTTAACAAGGGATGGGTGCTACGAGAAAGTATTAAATTATTTGAAAAACTATATTGAGGATTTGGAAAATTATTCTTTGATATATGAACAACGCCGTATAAACGGATATGGCTATTACTTTGTATTCAGAAGAACTATAGGAGATATGCAGACAAGCGACAGTATTGCCGTTGGCATTCGAGAAAACGGAGAAATATATACGCATCTTATGCAAAGCCTTGGTGCCATGGCGTATACTGATATTTCAGGTGTTAATATGAGTGCATTTGATGAAGCCGTTAATAAGAAAGTCGATGACATATATGATAAATTTTTAAATGTAAATCATACGACGCAGGATATTGTTCTCGTTAAATTAAAAGACGGCACTTATGCATTTGAATTAAATATAGCTGTAGAAGCCAATAAAAGAGAAAACGGAAAAATATATAACGATAGTTGCCGTTTTTTGGTTGAAATAGATTGAATTTGAATTGATTTTATGAATATGTTTGCAAGGAGGTTTTTAGTAATCATGAAAAGATGTTTAAAAGAAAATTTGATTATAGCTTTAATAATAGGTATTTTAGTTGTGTGTGTGTTTGTTTCTTGCGGTAATATAAGAACGGAAACTTCAGCTACTACGGTTACTACTATAGATCCTAATATTACGCAAGCTGCGCAAAAACTTGAAACAAAAACGAAATATGATGTTTTAGAAGTATACGGATATGATGGCTTTCGTTATGGCAAAAAAGCAAATGATATTCTCGTTGATGATATTATAAGAATAAAAACGGTTGAAATAGCTCTTTTAGAAAACGATATGTTGGATATACAAATTCAAGAAAGAATTTTAGAGGAATATAATGTTGATATTTCTGAACTCGATATTTCTTTAATAAACCGGGAAATAGACGTACATATTGAGGATATTTATAAAGGTTTTTTCAAAACAGAGTGCAAAAAAAACACAATTTCTTTTTTGGAAACAGTAAGCGGAAAATATGCGTTGCAATATAAAATTGATACTCATATATATGAAACGGAAGAAGAACATTGGAATTCCGATTTTAGACATTTTATAGTTTATTTGAATTAAAAAGAAAAAAACGGAGGCGATGCCTCCGTTTTTCCTTTACATATTATTATATATTCCAGCTATTATATCCGCGCAGTTTTCCACGCCTATTTTCGTGCTGTTGAGCGTAAGGGTGTAGTTTTTGGCTTCTCCCCAGGTTTCGCCCGTGTAATAGCGGTAATTTATGCTGCGTTTTTTGTCTGTTTCGCGCATAAGCTTCTCCGCGTCGCTCGGTATAACGCCGTGGAAGCGGCAAACACGCTCTTTTTTTGCCGCCGTGTCGCCATGAATAAATACGTTAAGCAATTCGTGCTTGCCCTGCAAAATATAATCTGCCGAGCGCCCCACGAAAACGCAATCGCCCTTTTCCGCCAGCTCTAAAATTATTTTGCGCTGAACGTTGTGTATGTAATCTTCCACGCTTTCGCCTGCTTGGTTCCTGCCCACGAAGGCATATGCAAAAATGCTTTTTGACGGGGCGTATTCTGCGAGCTTTTCTATAAATTCGCTAACAAAGCCCGTTTCTTCGGCGATCTTTTCCATAATCTCCTTATCATAGAACGGTATGCCGAGCTTTTGCGCCACAAGCTCGCCTATATATTTGCCGCCGCTGCCGTATTCACGGCTTATGGTTATTATTTTGCTCATGTTCTTGCCCCTTTCCTTAAATTTATTTGTTTACTATCATATGCTCTGCTATTGCAGAAAGGATATCTTCGTGAACGGTGCCGTTGGAAATAATCGCGCCGTTTATGTCGCGGTCGTAGCGTTGTTCTTTGCCGAAAAGGTCTGTAACCTTGCCGCCCGCTTCCTCTACAATAACCTTTGCCGCGGCAATATCGCAGTTTTTGTGCTTTGTTCCGGGGAAAACAGCCGCCGCAAAGTCGCCGCACGCCACGTAAGCCGCCGCGTGTATAACGCTGCCGAGCCCCACGGCATACGTCTTTTTGCCGAGCTCGCCGAAAACGCCCCAGAGGTTATATTCTGCATCGGGCCACATATCTATATTCACAATAGTGCGCATATTCGAAAAAGGCAGGTCGCTTACCCGAATTTGTTCGCCGTTTCTGTATGCGCCGCCGCCGAGCGTTGCCCAGTACATAATATCCATGAAAGCATCGTATATAACGCCGACAATGGGCTTGCCTTCGTGCACAAGGGCGAGCGAGAACACCGAAACGGGTATGTGGCGCGCGTACATAGCCGTGCCGTCCACAGGGTCGCACACCCAAACGTATGGGGAAGCGCCGAACTGCTCCTCCTCGCCGTCTACGGCGTGTTCGGGGAACGTTTCGCGCACGCGCTTTATAAGGTAGGAATTTATTTCTGTGTCTGCTTTGGTCACTATAGTCTGGTCGTATTTATAGCCTGCGCCGTTTTCGCCGCTGAAATATTTTCTGGTTATTTCGCCTGCGCCGAGAGCGATCTCTTTTGCAAATTCAAGGTATTTTTCCATAATAGCCTCCGATTATCTTATCGTTATTTATATTATACACCAATAAAGGGGAAAATGCAAGAAAAAATTAAATCGCACCGAGAAGGTGCGATTTTTTTAGGAAAGCTTTGTTTTTTTAAATAACAACACGATAGATTCAAAAATCAGAAGTGCAAATGGTAGCGCGGAGGCACACCAAATAAAGCCTACGGCGAAACGCGGAAAATCCGGGTGAATATCATTTTTTGCAAGCCCTAAAACAGTACGTGCAAACACATAACCTATACCGTTGGCCGCATAGATAGCTATGATGGAAGCGCAAGAAACGAGCCTTATTTTTTCACACGATCTCAAAATTTTTATTTTGCTTTGGTCATATGCGCGAAGGTGCAAGCAAGAAAGTGTGTTTTCCGCCGAAAAAAGAAGCGGGAAAAATACTATAGCATAATATATGGCGCTAAGCTCTCGCAAATCTTGCGAAAGATATATCGGAGAAAGCACAAAAAGAAGGAATAGCGCCGCAACACCGATATATGATAAAGCGAAAAAAACATTTCTATTTTTACCGTTCATTATTCCACCACTTCTATAATTTTTGCAAGCTCTTCATCCTCGTATGTGAAATTTGGCGCGCAAGGGGCTATGTAAAGTGTGAACTTGCCCGGTTCCACCACGGTTTCCTCCTTGCGGTTTACAAGCGCAAGGTCTGCAGGGGCTACCGTAAAGGAAACACGTTTTGTTTCGCCCGGCTCAAGGTGAATTTTCTTGAAGCCGCGCAGGTTTATACGAGGGGTCATTACAGAACTGTAATGGTCTGTTACGTAAAGCTGAACCGTTTCGTCGCCTGCCATACCGCCCTTGTTTGTGATGTTTGCGGAGATTTTTACGCTTTCGCCCATATGGATCTGTGTTTGGGAAACGGAAATATCGCTGTATTCATACTCTGTGTAGGAAAGACCGTGGCCGAAGGAAAGAAGCGCGCCCTTTTCCACATCGCAATATTTGCCCCAATGCCAGGAGGAGTAGCCGTTGTAGTAGCAGGGCAGAGCGCCTGTGGCACGGGGATAGGAAATGGGCAGCTTGCCGCTGGGGTTGAATTTGCCGGCGATAAGCTCTGCTGTGCAAAGCCCGCCGAGGTCGCCGCCGCCGAACATCTGCACCACGGCATCGGAGCTTTCGAGCACTTCGCCAATGCAAAGAGGCTTGCCCGTTACCATGACTGTTACTATGGGTGTGCCCGTGGATTTTACTGCACGGAGCAACTCTTTCTGCTTGCCCGAAAGCTCGAGGTCGGCGCGGTCCTTTGCTTCGCCGTTTTGGCTTAGCTCGTCGCCGAGCACGAGAATTGCAAGGTCTGCGCTTTCGGCGAGATGCACGGCTTTTTCTATATCTGCACCTTCTTCGCCGCAAACGGGGCAACCAAGGGTGTATTCTACAGCGGAGGTGGAGAATATTTCGCGTACGCCGCGAAGAACGGTGTAGCAATCGTTCTTTATGGGGGTATATTCTTCTGCCGGGCGGTGGCTAGTAAACGTCCAATCTCCGTATTGGTTTGCTATATTGTCGGCATTAGGACCTATTACCGCGATTTTTGCGGGAATATTTTTAAATGGAAGAACACCGTTGTTTTTTAGAAGTACGAGGCTTTCGCGTGTGAGCCTATGGTTTAGCTCGCGGTGCTCTTCGCAAGCGATAACGCTTTTGGGCATACGCTCTTTTTCTTCGAATAGCCCGAGGCTCGCTTTCACGCGGAGAATACGGCGCACAGCCTCGTCGATTGCTTCTTCGGGTATATTGCCGTTTTTAACTTCGTCTATCGCCGCGCCTATAAATGAAACGGCGTTCATGCTCATATCGTTGCCTGCGGTAATGCCCAGGCGCGCTGCTTCGCCTGCGTTTGCCGCCACGCGGTGCTTGGTGGAAATGAGCTTGTAGTTTAAATAGTCCGTTACAACAAAGCCTTCAAACCCGAGCTCGCCGCGCAGTACATCGGTAAGCAGCTCTTTGTGCGCTGTCATTGGTGTGCCGTCGAGCGAGCCGTATGCTGTCATAACCGTGGATGTGCCGGCATCCACCGCTTCTTTAAATGGAGGAAGAAATGTTTCGCGGACCTTGCGCATGGTAAGCTCAGTATCATAGGAATCGCGCCCGCCCGTGGCTTCGCCGTAGCCTATATAATGCTTTGCGCAGGATGCAACAAGCCCGTCTTTTTCATAGCCGCGTATTATCGCCGCGCCGAGCTTACCTATAAGGTACGGGTCTTCTCCAAAGGTTTCGTCCACTCTGCCCCAGCGCGTGTCGCGCGCTACGCAGAGCACGGGAGAAAACACCCAATCGAGCCCATCGGCGTTCACTTCCTTTGCTGTGGCTTCGCCCATTTTTTCTATGAGCTCCGCATTAAAAGAGCAAGCCATCGCAAGCTGGGAGGGGAATATCGTGGCGCCGTTTTTTAGCGAATGACCGTGTATGGCATCTATGCCGAATATGGGGGGGATTGCGTTTTTCGTTTGCTTTGCCTTTTCGCGCAAATTCTCCACCTCTTCGCCCATTATGGAAAGGTAAGAGCCTATATTAAGCTTGGAAAGCTCGGGGTATGCTTCTTTATGTGCGCTGTTGTCCATTTGGAACATTTGAAGGATTTTTTCTTCCAAGGACATATTTTCTATTATATCGTTAATTTTTTTCTCTGTGGCGGGAGTGATTTTCATGATTTTAATCTCCTTGATTTTTTGCCTTTTTTGAAGTATATCATGAAATAATAAAAAAATCAACATTGTTTCGGGCAAAACTAAAATGCCGCGGCTGTTGAATTTTTTGTTGAGATGTGGTAGAATAATTAAAAATGCTCGTAACACAGAAAACAGGTACGTTTTACGTTATTTTTGCATAAAATAGTTTCGTAAACCGTTTTATTTTCAAGGAGTGTTTTATATGAGCAAAGAAACAATATACAAAAACAAGTATTTCGGCACAGACGGCTTCCGCGGTGAGGCAGGCATAACGCTTACGGCAGACCACGCATATAAAATAGGGCGTTTTGCGGGAGCATATTTTTCGAGCAGGGCTAAAGACGGGCGAGCGCGCGTCTGCATAGGAAAGGATACGCGCCGTTCTTCCTATATGCTGGAGTATGCCATGGCGGCAGGCCTTGCTTCCTCGGGCGCGGACGTATATCTTTTACACGTTACCACAACACCGAGCGTGTCTTACATAACAAAACGGCATAGCTTTGACCTCGGCGTGATGATAACCGCTTCGCACAACCCTTTTTGCGATAACGGAATAAAGCTTATAGATGCAAGCGGCGAAAAGCTCGGCGATGCCGAAGCTGCGCTTATAGAAAAATATATAGACGGCGAAGCGGGCGAGCTCCCCTTTGCCTTTGGCGCAGACATTGGCGCGGTATACGATTTTGCAGAGGGGCGTGGGGAATACGTCGCGCACCTTACCACGCTTGCGGAGCATTCCTTTGAAAAAATGAAAATAGGCCTTGATATGGCAAACGGTGCGGCTTTTGCCGTTGCGGGCGACGTTTTCAAGGCTCTCGGAGCGCGTGTTTTTACCTTGGGCGATGCGCCGAACGGTATGAACATAAACCTCGCCTGCGGCTCTACGCATGCAGAGATGCTTGCAAGGCTTGTACGCGAAAAGGGGCTTGATATAGGCTTTGCCTTTGACGGCGACGGTGATAGATGCATAGCCGTGGACGAAAACGGGGCTGTTGTAGACGGCGATAAGATGATGTATATTTTTGCAAAGCATATGGCGGCACACGGCAGGCTCGCGCACGGTACGCTCGCCGCCACGGTCATGTCCAACAGCGGCTTTTTCGAAAGCCTCGCACGCGCGGGTATTTCCTGTGTGCAAACAGCCGTGGGCGACCGCTTTGTATACGAAAAAATGAAGGAATGCGGCTATTCCTTGGGCGGGGAGCAATCGGGGCATATAATTTTTGCCGACCACGCCAGCACGGGAGATGGAATTTTGACAGCCATAATGCTTGCAAACGTGCTGTGCGAAAGCGGTATACCGCTTTCCTCGCTTGCTTCGGGGGCTGTGCTCTACCCACAGTACGTAAAAAACGTAAGGGTCAAAGATAAAGATGCGGCCGCAAGCGATGCGGAGGTGCAAAAGACCGTGGAACGAGCCGAAAAAGAGATAGATAAAAAAGGAAGAATACTTTTGCGCAAAAGCGGCACGGAACCCGTTTTGCGCATTATGTTGGAAGCGGAAACCGAAGAAAAATGCCGCAAATATGCGGAAGAAATAGCAAACGTTATAGAGGAAAGGGGATATTATGTTTAATAAACTTGTAAAAACAAAAGAACTTTTTGCGTGCGAGGTACCGTACCTTGCGCCGCTTTTTGACGAATACGAATATCCATGGGAAATATTGCCGAGGATAGGTGAATATATCGCAGAGCTCATATCGGGCGATATGACGGGCTTTACAGAAATTTATGAGGGCGTTTGGGTTGGCGAAAACGTGAAAATTTACCCGACGGCTGTCATAGAAGCCCCTGCAGTGATAGGAGCAGGCACGGTGCTTCGCCCCGGTGCTTTTCTGCGCGGCAACGTTATTGTGGGCAGAAACTGTGTGATAGGTAACTCCAGCGAGCTTAAAAACTGCGTTCTGCTCGACGGCGTGCAGGCACCGCACTATAACTATATAGGTGATTCTGTGCTTGGCAACCGCGCTCATATGGGTGCCGGGGCTGTTTGCTCCAACCTTAAATCCGACGGCAAGGCTGTTGTGGTGCACGGCGAGAGGGAATATGCCACAGGGCTGCGCAAGGTGGGCGCAATGCTTGCGGACGGCGCAGATATAGGCTGCGGATGTGTGCTGAACCCCGGCACGGTTGTGGGAAAAAACACTTCTGTGTATCCTCTTACCGCTCTGCGCGGTGTTTACCCCGGCGGATGTATAGTTAAAAGTGCGTGCGAATTTACAGAACGAAAATGACCTTTGGAGGGAGCTTTTATGAATTTTATCAAAGCGGAAAGCTATGAAGCTTTAAGCTGTGCTGCGGCGGAAATAATAGCCGCACAGATAGCAGAAAAGAAAAATGCCGTGCTGGGGCTTGCCACGGGCTCTTCGCCGCTGGGCACATACGCTTGCCTTAGCAAAATGTATGCGGAGGAACGAGCGGATTTTTCCGAGGTTACAAGCGTGAATTTGGACGAATACGTGGGCTTGAGCGCGGAAAACGAGCAAAGCTACCGTTATTTTATGAATAAAAACCTTTTTGACCATATAAATATAAGACCCGAAAACACGTTTGTGCCGAACGGCTGTGCCGAAGAGCTCGCACGCGAGGCGGCGGAATACGATGCGCTTATAGCGCGCCTCGGCGGTATAGACCTGCAACTGCTCGGCATAGGGCTCGATGGGCACATAGGCTTTAACGAGCCTGCGGAATTTTTTACAAAGGAAACGCATGTTACAGAGCTGGATGCTTCTACCATAGAGGCGAACGCACGCTTTTTTGCACGGCGCGAGGATGTGCCAACAAAAGCTATAACAATGGGTATGGGAGCCATTATGGGCGCAAAGAAAATTCTGCTTATAGCAAACGGCAAAAAGAAGCGTGAAATACTCGAAAAGGCGATGTACGGCAAAATAACACCGCGTGTGCCTGCATCGATTTTACAGCTTCACCCAAACGTTACGGTGATCTACAGCGAAATATAAAAATTTGCCTTCGGTAACTATAAAATGCTCGAAAAACGGGCATTTTTGCATAAGGAAAATTTTTTGAACAAGAAATTGCGCACTATTTGCGCGCAATTTCTCATGTTATAGAAAAAACGCACAGAGAAGAGCCTATTCTCTGTGTGTTTTTTGTTCTATCCACATGTTTTTGCCCATATATATTTACCAAATACCTTGCGAAAGGAAGAAAGAGCTTGGACGCTATAGATAAAGTGCTTTTTTGCCTGCCGGAATACGAACGGCGTGCGCTTTCCGATTTTTTTGCTTCGGGAATTGAACGGAAAAAGGTAAGCGAATTGCGCCTGCGCGCGGATATGCCGCTTTCTGTTACTTATGCGGGGCGTAACGTGAGCGTTTTCTGCGGTCGGGAGCTCGTGCTCGGTACTGCGGCGCTGGGCGGCGTGGTTTCGCGCCTTTGCGAGGAATCCGTGCACACGTACGGAAGCACTATAAAAGAGGGGTACATAACCCTCGCAGACGGCTTGCGCGCCGGTGTATGCGGCAGGGCACGCAGCGAGGGTGGGCACGTTTTGGCTGTGCGTGAGATAACTTCCGTTTGCGTGCGCATACCGCATGCTTTGCCGCGTGTGGGCGACGAGCTAATGGGGGTTATATATGAAAAAAGGCGTGTGCATAGCGCACTTATCTATTCGCCACCCGGTGTCGGGAAGACCACACTTGTGCGTGCGCTCGCCGCACGCCTGGGGGGCGAGGGGGTGCGCCGTCGTGTGGCTGTGGTAGACAGCAGAGGGGAAATATATATGCGCGAAATGTTTGCGCATACTCTTTGCGATTTTCTCGACGGATACCCGAAAGGCACAGGTATGGAAATAGCCACACGCACTCTTTCGCCGGAGCTCGTTGTGTGCGATGAAATAGGCGAGGGCGAGGTGGAAGCGGTGCTAGCCGCGCAGAATACGGGCGTGCCGCTTATTGCTACGGCGCACGGAGAAAGCTTTGCTTCGCTTACGGCACGGTCAGGCATGAAAAAGCTTTGTGAGGCGGGTGTTTTCCGTTTTTTTATAGGGCTTTGCCGTGCGGACGGCGAAGAAAAATTTTCATTTGATATAAAAGATATGCGGAGGGGACTTTTGTGAGGCTCGCGGGAGCGTTCGTTATGTTTTTGTTTTTCACTTTTTTAGGTGTTTACGCAGGGGGCAGGGAAAAAAAGCGGCTTGCCGAATGCGAAGCCTTCCTTTCTCTTTTTGAATATATAAAAAACCAAATTATATTTTTTCTCACACCTACAAAGGTTATATACGGGAGCTTTTCGAACGACGTGCTGGAGGAGTGCGGTTTTTTGCCCGCACTGCGCTCGCACGAAAACGATGCCGTATACCACGGCATATGGCAAAGCGCGCTGAACTCTTCTGCAGGGGCTCTGCACCTTACGGAAAAGCAACGCGAACTTGTGGCGGATTTCGGCGATTGCATAGGCAAAACGAACGGCGAAATACAAGCAAACAGCTTCGATTATTACATAGCGGAGCTGAAGGCAGAAATAGAAAGAGAAAAGAGCGAGGGCACAAAAAACGTGAAACTCTACCGCACGCTGGGGCTTGCGGCAGGGGCTTGTGCCGCGATATTGATTATTTAAAAAGTGGGTGGAAAAATGAACATAGAGCTTATACTTAAGGTGGCAGGGGTGGGCGTGCTCGTTACCGTGGCATATCAGGTGCTTATGAAATCCGGGCGGGATGAACAAGCCATGCTTGTTTCTGTGGCCGGCATAATTATAGTGCTTTTTATGCTTGTGAACGAAATAGGCGGTCTGTTTGAGGCGGTAAGGAACGTGTTCGGGCTGTGAACGAGATAATTAAAATTTGCGGTGTTGCGCTTGTGGGGCTCGTGGCGGTAAGCGTTATGCGAGGGTTGAAAAATGATTTTTCCGCTTTTGTCGGCATAGCCACGGGGCTTGTTTTGCTCGGATTCGCCGTGGGCGCACTTTACCCGCTTATAGAGTACGTACAAAAAATAACGGAAGGGAGCGGTTTTTCGCTATACATAGAAACTATACTTAAGGCGCTCGGTATAGCGGTGGTGGCGGAAAGCGCGGCCGATATATGCCGCGATTTCGGCGAAAGTGCGATAGCCGCGCGTGTGGAATTTGCGGCAAAGAGCCTTATAATGCTGCTTGCCCTTCCTGTGGTGGAAAGCCTGCTCGCTCTTGCCTTCGGGGTGCTGGAATGAAGCGTGCTGCAGCTATTATATTCTTTGTTTTGTTCATTTTTCCGCTCTTCGGCGCAAGCTCTTTTGCAGAGGAGCTTACATCGACTGTAACGGAGGGCGACGTGCCGCAAGGCGCCGCGGAATTTTTGCCCGAGGGGTTGTTCAGCGCCGATGCAAGTGAATTTTTAGAGCTTTTTACGGTGGAAAGCGTTTTGAAAACGGTGCTTTCCATACTTAAAAGTATTTTTCCCGAAGCGATGAAGGCTTTTTTTGCTCTTTTGGGGCTTCTCATAATTTCTGCGGTTATGGCGGCCCTGCGCGAAAGCATTGCTTCGCATGGATTTGGTACGTTTTTGGGCTATGTTTCGGTTTTGTGTGTGGCTTCCGCCTCGTTTGTTTATATGGAGGCGCTGTTTGCTGAATTTGAAGCTTTTATAGAGCAGACGAATAAATTCATGCTTGCGGTAATACCCGCTATGTCTGCGCTTATGCTTTCGGGCGGCGAGGTGAGCTCCTCGATGGTTTTCGGCGGAGTGCTTTCCGGAGTGGTGGCGCTTTTGGAGTTTTTGTGCACATCTGCTGTTCTGCCGATGCTAAAGGCACTTTTGTGCGTTTATACGAGCGCGAAAATATGCGGTGTGGGCGATCTTTCCGCATTTGCGCGGTTACTGAAAAACGCGGTGACCTATACTCTTACCACAATGACGGTGATAATGACGTGCGTACTCACTTTCCAAAGCGTTATCGCCAAAAGCGCTGATACGGCGGCTGTTAAGGGCGTTAAATTTGTGCTGGGTAACACGGTCCCTGTTGTAGGCGGTGCGCTTGCCGATGCCGTGGGTACGGTGGCTTCCTCGCTCGGTATGATAAAGAGCACCACAGGCGTACTCGGTGCGGTGGTGCTGTGCGCTATTTTCGCCGTGCCCGTGCTGAAGCTTATTGTATGGAAAACGGTTTTTGATGCTGTATGCGCCGTTGGTTCTGCGTTTTCTCTGAAAAAGGAAAGTGAATTTTTTGCGGAAATGAGCGAGATAACGTCATTTTTGGCGGCGCTTATGGCGAGCATAGCGGTGTTTTTTATAATAGCGCTTACTGCGGCGGCTTTCAGTGGATAAAGGAGGAAACGGCTTGGAAGGATTTTTTGGTTTTATAAAGGATTTTTGTGTCATAGCTGTTGCGGGCGGTCTTATAATGCTCGCTTCGCCGAATGGCAAAATGCAAGGGCATATAAAGTTTATAATCTCGCTTTGTATGGTCTGCGCCCTGCTTTCAGCACTTGTGAGCGCACCTGCGGAAATAGAAAAATATTTTTCGGAAATAGAGCTTGAAGTGGAAGAAAGCGTTGCCGAGGGTGGGGAGGATGCGCGCCTTGCTGTGGCAAAAACGGCGAAGCGTAATATGGAAGCGGAGCTTACGCGCCTATTGTGCGCTCGCTTTTCTCTTTCGGAAAGTGATGTTTATATAGTTGTGACGCTGGACACGCGTGACCTATCCGCTGTGGAAATAAGTGCGGTAACGGCATTTATAGAGGACGCGGAGGCGTGTGAGGGCGCACAAGAATACCTTTCCGGGCTTTTTATGGGCAGCACGGAAATAATTATTATGGAAAAGGGGTAATTTACTTATGAAAATTTCGGGTTTGAGCGAAAGAAAAAAGCTGCTTTTTTTGATTTTGCTCGGCGCGGTGGGCGTTTTGCTTGTGCTTTGCGGCTTTTTTGCGCCAAACGACGGAAAAAATGCGGAAATTTCGGGCAAAGAAGAAATTTCTTCCCCGACAATGGAATATATTGAAAGCGTGGAGAATAAGATTAGAAGCATAACGGAGAAAATCACGGGAAGCACCGACGTTTCCGTGATTGTGAGTGCCGAAAGCGGAACGGAATACGTCTATGTTTCCAACGAGGAAGCCGACGGGGAAGCACTTTCGCGAGAATACATAACCGTGAAGAACGAAAGCGGTAGATACGAGCTTGTGCTTGCAAAGGAGGTCTACCCGGAAATCAAGGGTATTTCCATTGCGTGCCCCGGAGGCGACGACAGCAAGATTAAGCTGAAAATTTTAGAGGCGATTTCCGTAGCCTTGGGTATTTCCAAAAACCGTATTTGCATAGTCGGAACAAAATAAAAATTTTAAGGAGTTTTTTCGGTATGAGAAACGAAGAAAGAGCAGCAAAAAGAATGAATGAAGCGGAAAGCACAGAGCTTAACACGGTTTTGGAGCTTCCCGAATCCACAAAGCAGGATTTTAAATTCAAAAGCGTATTTACGGCAGACGGCTTTAAAAACGGCATGAAAAAGTTCGGCGTGCGCAACCTCGCCATAGTGCTTTCCGTGCTCGTTATAGGCGCTTCCGTCTATGTAAACTGGGCGCTTTACGGCAAGGACAGCGGTACACCCACGGGCGGCGACAATCAGGCGAGCGTTGGCGGTGGCAATACGAACGGCGCGGGAAACACGGGAAATACGGGCGACACCGGTACGGGAATTTTGGAAGAGGATTATTTCTCTGCGGCGGTTATCGAACGCGAAAGCGCAAGAGATGAGGCGCTGGAGGTGCTCCAGGGTGTTGTGGATGATGCTACGGCTCTTGATTCCGCAAAGGAGCAGGCGCTCAAGGATATCGCCGCGATGGCAAAGGTTATCGAAAACGAATCCAATATAGAAACACTCGTTAAAGCAAAGGGCTTTGAAGATTGCGTTGCCGTTATAAACGGTGAAAAGGCAAGCGTTATCGTAAAGAGCGAAGGTTTGCAGCCCAACCACCTTTCCCAGATACTTGAAATAGTTTATCTTCAGGCCGGAATTTTGCCCGAAAACGTAACGATTATGGAAAAATGACTGAGCTTTGAAGGCGGCGTGCGCATAATCCGCATAAAAAAACGGATTATGCGCATATTTTGTTTTGTAAAAAATGGAAAAATATTCATGGTGTATTCATTAAATCGTGAAAAAAAGCGAGTTTTTTCGACATAAAAAATATTTTTTTGAAAAAACTTAATATCATTTGACAAGGCGATTCTTTTGTGCTATAATCTAATGTGAAATATCAAAGTCGCTTTTTGCGTGTGGCCGACCTTTTGTTTAAAACGATAATGTTTCTTACAGCATAGTTTATTCTTTTTGATGAATAATAATACAGATTTAAACTTTGGGGCGGTTTTTTTATGCTTGCGGGCGGTATGCTCGGGCTTTGGTTGTTTTTGGGTAAGGAGGAGCAAATGCAATTTTCCGATATCCATATCCATGCAATATGCGGCGTGGATGACGGAGCAAAAAACAAAGAGGATATGTTTGCTATAGTGGACGCGGCTTATGCCGACGGCACTCGCCTTATGTGCGTGACACCGCATTTTAACCCGGGGATGTTCGGCGAACATAGCAGAAGGACCAAAGAAAACTATGAGGTTCTGAAGGCTTACGTTTCTGAAAAATATCCCGATATGCAGTTAATGCTCGGCAACGAGCTTCGCTATGCGAGCGGCTGCAGAAACTGGATATACGACGGTGTGTGCAACACAATGGGCGGCACAAAATATGTCCTTTTGGAATTTTCTTTTACGGAAGCTTCCGACAAAATTGTAAGAGGCGTGGAAAGTATGTTCAACAGCGGCTTTATCCCGATAATTGCCCACGTAGAACGCTATTCCAAACTTTCTATTGCCCAGATCCGTGAGTTACGCGAAAAGGGTGCGCTTATGCAGATCGACTCCATGTCTCTTTTGCGTGATTTCGGATTTAAAGAATGGATGCGAAGTAAGAAATTGCTTGCTGAACGCTTGGCAGATTTCGTTTCTTCCGATGCGCACGATACGGGCAGCAGACCGCCCGAGCTTTCGCCGTGCTACGAGTACGTGAAGAAAAAATTCGGCGAGCGTTATGCAGAAGCTGTTTTTTACAGTAATGCATATGAGCTTTTCGGCTCACAAAAAGAAAGAGAGGTTTAAAAAGTTCTATGGATGAACAGACAAATGTAAAAACTATTGCACTCAAAGACTTATGGGATATTTTCGTTAAGCGAGCTTGGATAATGGTGCTCGTTGCGGCGATTGCGGTGGGTTCTTTCCTTGCAATCTCCCAGGCGCTCTACGTGCCCGAATATTCCTCTAAGGCTACCATCTACGTTCTCGACAAAAACGAAGGCGGCACTGTCGGCACAACAGAGCTTAACGTAGCGGATAAATTCCTTACAGACTGCACACACGCTATTAAACACGAAAAAGTTTTAAGACAGGTTATGGCAGATCTTTCCCTTTCCGAAACATACAATTCCCTTAAAGAAAAGGTTTCCACAAGCAACCCTACAAACACACGTTTTATTGAAGTGACTGTTAGGGCTGATACTCCCGAACAGGCTAAAGAAATCGTTGATGCGATCTGCCTTGAAAGCAAAGATGCTATTATGGAAAATATGAACTACGAGATCCACATTTTCCAAGAAGGTATCCTTAATATGAACCCCTGCAACGGAACAAGTTTCACAACGTATATTCTCGTTGGTCTTGTTGCCGCAGTTCTCGTATACGGCATATTCTTCCTTATGTTCATGCTTGACGATTCTGTATGGACAGACGAAGAAATCGAAAAATATCTCGGTGTAAGCATTCTCGGCGATATTCCCGATGCTAACTCCACACACAAAAAAGGCTATGGCTACGGTAAATACGGCAAGTACGGCAGATACGGTGCGTATGGTAAATATGGCGCATACGGCGCGTACGGCAATAACCCCACAAACACGGGCGCGGCAGATAAAGGAGGCAAAAAATGAAACAGATAAAGCTTAACCTCCCCGGTGAAAAAGATTATTTTATGCAGGAATCGCTTAAAACGCTTCGTACAAACCTCCAGTTCTGCGGTCAGGACATTCGCGTTGTAATGTTTACGAGCGTTGGCGAAAACGAAGGTAAATCCACGGTTACGCTCAGCCTTGCAAAAAGCTTTGCCGACCTCGGCAAAAAGGTTCTTGTTATCGATGCCGATATGAGAAAATCAGTTATGGCCGGCCGTAACACAGACGCTATGAACCCCAAGGGGCTCAGCGAAGTTCTTAACGGTCTTGCAAAACTTGAAGATGTTGTTTGCCAGGCAGAAAACTCCTCTGCATTCGTTCTTTTCTCCGGTCAGTATCCCCCCAACCCCGTAGAGCTTCTCAGCGGTAAATATTTCACAGACCTCATTTCTCTCGCAAGAGAAAAATTCGATTACGTTATAGTAGATACTCCTCCGCTCGGCAGAGTAGTAGATGCTGCGGTTATCGCTCAGAATTGCGACGGTGCTGTGCTTCTTATAGGACACAACAAGGTTCCTTACCACGATGCACAGGAAGTTATTGCACAGATACGCAAGAGTAACTGCAAAATGCTCGGCGTTGTGCGCAACAACTCCTCTGTAAACAGCCACACATATTACCATCATCACACTAAAAAAGACAAAGCAGAAAACGAAAATGCATAATAAAGGCGAGCTTCCCTAAAAGGAAGCTCGTTTTTTCTTGAAAATATTTTACGGCAAAAAAATAAATATCTCTTGCAAAAAATTCCCGTATATGTTATTATAAAATAAAATAAATATATATGAATTTCTCGGCTCGTTTCGGGGAAAATATATAATGAAAATTTTTTTGGAGGATACAGATTATGGCAAACAAATATGCAGGCACAAAAACAGAACAGAACCTTCGCGCGGCTTTTTCCGGCGAAAGTGAAGCGAGAAACAAATACACATATTTTGCTTCCGTTGCTAAAAAAGAAGGCTACGAGCAGATCTCAGCCCTCTTCCTCAAAACAGCAGACAACGAAAAAGAACATGCAAAAATGTGGTTTAAGGAGCTTGAAGGTCTTGGCGATACAGCACAGAACCTCCTTGCAGCGGCAGAAGGCGAAAACTACGAATGGACAGATATGTACGAAGGCTTTGCCAAAGACGCCGAAGAAGAAGGCTTCAAGGCGCTTGCCGCTAAGTTCAGAATGGTTGCTGCTATCGAAAAAGAACATGAAGAACGCTACCGCGCACTTCTCAACAACGTAGAAACAAAAACCGTGTTTGAAAAGAGCGAGGTTAAGGTTTGGGAATGCCGCAACTGCGGTCATATTATGGTTGGCACAAAGGCGCCCGAAATGTGCCCCGTATGCGCTCACCCGAAGGCTTACTTTGAATTAAACGCTAAAAACTATTGATTTTAATTCATAAATTAAATAAAAAAGCAAGAAAATTTAAACATTTTCTTGCTTTTTTGTATTCTTTTGCAATTACATTGTACAAATTAAACAAATTTACAGGTAAACAATAATTTTTTGGTGACAAATTATATAAAATGTGTTACAATAAATAATGTAATAATATGAATGTCATTAAATGGAGGGATTTTCGAGTATGAAATGCAATTATATCACCATAGAAAGGGAATACGGCAGCGGCGGCACATTTGTGGCGCGCGAGCTTGCCAAGCAGTGTGGCATAGCCTGCTACGGCAGAGAAATACTCGAAGAGGTTTCCAAGGAATACAATATTTCGCCCGAAAGCATAGAGCAGTATGAGGAAACGGTTACAAACAGCTTTCTTTACTCTATGTTTATAATCAGCCGTGCGCAGGCGGGCGACCCCGATATGCTTGCCAACGAAGGGCATATTTACGTGGCAGAGCAGCTTATGATAAAGAAGCTTGCTTCGCGCGGGCGCGCTATTTTTCTGGGGCATTGTGCCGCAGAGGCACTTAAAGAGCGCGAGGGCGTGGTTAAAGTATTTATCCGTTCTTCCAAGGAAGATAAAGCCAAACGCATTATGGACCTTTACAACATAGACGAAAAAGAAGTGGAGCTTGTGCGCAAGAAGTATGACAAAAAGCGAGCAAACTACTTCTATGCAAACACGGCGAAAACGTGGGACGACCTGCGCAACTACGATTTGGTGCTCGATGTTTCGAACATCGGAATAGATGGGTGCGTGGCGGCTTTGCGCGGAATTTTGGAATGTGAATGACAAAAAGAATACTGCAGAGCTTTCGTACGGAAGCTCTGCTTTTGCATGGAGAGGTAATTTTATGAAAAATATTCAGTGGATAAAAAGCCCCGAAAACCGCGAGGGCGCGGCATATACTTTTGTGAAAAGGTTTTCTGCAAAAGACGTGAAATATGCCGTTGCCAAAATTTCCGCAATGGGCATTTACACAGCGTTTATAAACGGCGAACGGCTGGGAAACCAAGTGCTTACCCCCGGTTTTACGAGCTACCGCCGCAGAGTGCAGTACCAATCATACGATATAACGTCGCTTCTGCAAGAAGAAAATAAAATAGAAATAAACGCAGGCCCCGGCTGGGCGAGCGGTAACTTTGGGCTTGAAGGCAAGGACAAGGTCTTTGCGGAGCATATAAGCATTGTAGCAGAAATAGAGCTTACGCTCGAAAACGGCGAAAAAGAAATAGTAACTACCGATGAAACATGGGAAACATTCAGTAATAAAGTGACTTTTTCGGGTATATTCTGCGGAGAGACCTTCGACGCTACGCATACGCCTGTACGTATAGGCTTTGCGGCGGCAGACGAGATAGGTGCGTCGCTCATACCCGATGTGGGTGAGAAAATACTAGAACAGGAAAGAATCGCCCCTGTAGAGCTGATAACAACGCCAAACGGCGAAAGAGTTATAGATTTCGGGCAGAATATGACAGGATATGTGGAATTTTGCGTGCAAGGAAAGCGTGAGGAACGCATCGTTACCGATTGCGCAGAGGTTCTTGATAAAGACGGAAATTTCTATAATGAAAATTATAGATCGGCAAAAAATGAAGTAGTGTTTATACTCGATGGAGAGAAGCGCACGTACAAACCGCAGTTTTCCTTTCAAGGCTTCCGCTATATAAGGCTTAAGGAATATCCCGATATACCCGTGGATTTTGCGAATATCCGCGCCATTGCCGTTCATTCCGATCTGCGCAGGATAGGTTATTTTTCCTGCGGAGAAGCAAGGGTAAATCAGCTTTATCACAACATTATCTGGGGGCAAAAGAGCAATTACCTCGATATTCCCACGGATTGCCCACAGAGGGATGAACGCCAGGGTTGGACGGGCGATGCGCAGGTTTTCTGCCGCGCCGCCGCGATGAACTATGATGTAAGTAAATTCTTTGAAAAATGGCTTGCCGACCTGCGCTTGGAGCAAAGAGAAGACGGCGCGATTTACGGCGTTTGCCCGGAATCGTTCAAAAATCCCCAAAGCCACACTATGGTTTCTGCGGCGTGGGGCGATGCGGCGGTTATAATCCCGTGGGAGCTGTACCGAGCATACGGCGATAAAAGAATACTTGCCGATAATTTTGAAATGATGAAAAAATGGGTGAATTATCAACGTAGCGCGGGGAACGAGGAATTTCTTTGGCTTGGTGGGCGCCACTACGGCGACTGGCTCGCGATGGACGCAGGCGGCGAGAGCTGTGTGGGTGCAACCTCAAATGACCTTATTGCTTCCGCCTTTTATGCCGGCGCGGCAGATATTGTTGTACGCGCAGGAGAGGTGCTTAGGGAAGACGTTTCGGGATACCGCGAGCTTCACAAAAATATTGTGGCAAAATTCCGCGAATATTTCCTTGAAAACGGTTTGCCGAAAGCAGAATTCCCCCTGACAGAGCCGGTTCGTCCGGGCAAAAAGGTACAGGATGCTTTGCGCCTCGGAATGACGCAGACGGCACTTGTGCTTATTTTACATTTCCGACTTTGCAAGGAGGATGAAAGAGGTCTTGTGGCAGACAAGCTAGAAGAGCTTATAGAAAGCTTCGGCACGCGCATGACTACCGGCTTTGTAGGTACGCCGTACATACTGCATGTGCTTACGGAAAGCGGAAAAACTGAGCTTGCATATAAGCTTCTGTTACAAAATAAAAATCCCTCCTGGCTCTATTCCGTGGAGCACGGCGCCACCACGATGTGGGAGCATTGGAACGGCATACGCGAGGATGGTAGCCTGTGGGGTGCCGATATGAACTCCTTTAACCATTACGCGTACGGCGCTGTGGGCGATTGGCTATATGGAGCTGCAGCGGGTATAACTGTTTGCGAAGACGGCGCAGGGTACAAAAAAATGACGATAGCGCCGCACCCGTGCAAGGAGCTCGGATTTATAAATTGCAAAATGGAAACGGCAAGCGGTACGGTGGAAAGCAACTGGTACTGCAAGGGCGAAAAAGTTTATTTTGAAATAACGGTTCCGCACGGCGCAGAGGCAAAAATTATTTTGCCAAACGGATATGAAGAAGACGTTTGCGGCGGAAAATATAACTTTACGGTTTAATATGCGGATTTTAGGGAGATTTATGGAAATAGAAATTCTTTACGAGGATAAATCGCTGGTGGTTTGCAAGAAGCCTTCGGGTGTGCCGTCGCAGCCAGACCCGAGCGGTCAGCCTGATATGCTCAGTGCATTATCCGAAAGATATAAAAATATAAGCCTTGTTCACCGTTTAGACACGCCCACGGGAGGTGTTATGGTGTTCGGGCTTGTACCTAAAGCGACGGCAAAGCTGTGCGCGCTTGTACAGGACCACGAAAAATTTGTGAAAGAATATCTTGCAGTGGTTTCAAAGCCTCCGGCAGAGCCTCGTGGGCAAATGCGCGATTACCTTTACCACGATAAGCGCACAAACAAGGCTTTCCCCACAGACGGGGCGAGAAAGGGCAGCAAAGAGGCTATACTTGATTATCGCGTTCTCTCTACCGCCGAAAACGGGCACACGCTCGTGCTCGTTCGCTTACATACGGGGCGCACACATCAGATACGCGTGCAATTTGCTTCGCGCGGTATGCCGCTTATCGGCGATGGAAAATACGGAAGTCGCGAAAAATGCCCATATATAGGCTTGTGGGCGTACAGACTTACTTTTCCGCACCCCGTTTTGCAAAAGGAGATAAGTATATCGGCAGCGCCCGATATGGAAATGGCCCCTTGGTGCGAATTTACGCAAGACCTTATATAGAAAAATGCTGCCTTTTAGGCAGCATTTTTTCGTATATGGTCCCAAAGACCCCTTCCAAATTTAATTATATCACATATTTAAGTGAATTGTAAAGTACCATTTGTTAATATGCACAAAGTTCTCCTTGATGCACAAAAAATAATTGTTAACTTTGAATACATTGTCAATTGAAAAAGTGTTTTGAATGTGCTATAATAAAATCACAAACAGGAGGTACAGTCCAATGAGAATCTAAAAAATAAGACTTTTATAAAAAAGACAGATCGATGAGCGGTTTGAACATAAGAAAATGTAATAACAAAACACGGCGGTGTTATACGCTTCATATAGATTTGTGAGTTTGCTTTTTTTAAAATTGAATAGAGATGATTAAAGTTTAAATCCAAAGCGAAAGGTCTTAAAAAAGAGTCTTAAAAACAAAAAAACATCATTCGCCTTATGCAAAAGAAATAAAAACAAGATGGTCTTCTCCCATAGAGAATTGTGAAATGAAAAAGAGGTTTTGACGAGTAGCATAGGTAGACAAAGAAAGAGAGGATATACAAAATGATGTTAGATATCAAAATCGAACAGAAATAACCCTTGATTGTGAGATGTGCATAAACAATCAAGGGTTATTTCATTTTTATGCGAAACGGCGGAAAACCGTCTTTTTTTATTGGATAAACATAAAAATCTTTTTTGATATTTTATATAAACAGTAAAATTTTAAATTCTTTTATTTAAAAAATTGTATATAATGTTGACATACGGCACAAGCGGTGGTATAATTATTTACAAACAAGATAAACTTATGTATTAAGCTTTTCTTGTTGACAAAGGGTATTATTTCGGTTATGTTTCCGAGTTATCACCAAAAATTTATAAAGGAGAATATAACAATGAGCAAGAACGCAAAAACAATCGTTGCAGTAGCATCCGTTGCAGCAGCAGTAGCATCCGCTGCAGCAGCAGTAGCAGTTGCATTGCACCTCAAAAAGAAAAAAGCAGCAGAAGTTAAAGCAGAAGTTGAAGTTGTGGAAGACGTTGAAGCAGTAGAAGCAGAAGCAGAAGTAGAAGTTGCTGAAGAAGCTGAAGAAGTTGCAGCAGAAGAAGCTGTAGCAGAAGAAGCTGAAGTAGTTGCAGAATAATTTGCATAACGAAGAATAAAACCCCGACATTTTTTGTCGGGGTTTTATTTATGAAATTATTTCCGGAAAATTAAGGTATATACCGTCTGCGCCCATATAAGCTGCATCTGCTGATTCCTCTTTTGTAAGCGGAGTAAAAACATAGATTTTCTTGCTTTCTTTGAATTTGTATATATTGGAGCGTATATAGTTATCTGTGTAGGAGGGAAGAGCAATGCCTACTATGCGAGGGTCGTCGAAATATTCCAAAATTTGCCCTACGCTGTAATAGACTTTATAATGAGAAAAAAGATAGCCGTCGAATGTGGTCGTTTCTTTCGCTATATCCCACATTTCCTTGCTGAAAATTTCCGGCAGGATATTTGCGGAAATATCGTAATTATATATGGATTCGAGAGCTTCTAGGCGTGCGAGCACGGCGGCATCCCCCTCTGTGCTGTCCATTTTTGCATCTACCACGATCTTAATATCGGGGCATTGCATTATGGTTTCCATAAGCCATTCTTCGTTTGCGGGGGTATAACCGTTATCGAGGCGAAGTGATTTAAATTCATCATATGTTATTTCCGGGCGGTAAAGCTCTAGATGCTCCCAATCGTGTGTGGCGATAATTCTGCCATCGGTAGAGAGTTTAAGGTCATATTCAAAATAACGATATCCTTGATTATAGTAATATTCGAAGGTTTCCTGCGCATTAAGGTGCGTTTGCCCGCCCCAACCGCCGCCAGCGTGCAATATTACAGTAAGCTCTGAAAGGGGTAAGGGTGTTATTTTTGTGATTTCTGCTGTTATCTGTTCTGTTGTTTGCGCAGTAGCCGGCTTTGTGCCGCAGGAATTCAGAGCCGATAGCAAGAATAATGCAGAAAGAAAGCATAGAAATAATTTTTTCATATTATGCCTCTCATTCCAGTTCTATTCCTACAGGGCAATGGTCGCTGCCCATAACTTCTGTTAAAATAAAGCTGTCTTTTATACGTGGCATAAGTCTTTCGGAAACCACAAAATAGTCTATGCGCCAGCCCACGTTCTTTTCACGCGCTTTCCGCATATAGCTCCACCAGGAGTATTCCACGCGCTCGGGGTATAGCGTGCGAAACGTATCGGCAAAGCCGCACGCGAGTAGCTCTGTAAACTTGCCGCGTTCCTCATCGGAAAAACCTGCGCTGAAATGATTTGTTTTGGGGTTTTTGAGGTCTATTTCATTATGAGCAACATTAAGGTCTCCGCAGTAGATAACGGGTTTGTTTTTATCAAGTTCTACAATGTAGGCGCGCAGAGCATCTTCCCATTCCATACGGTAGGAAAGGCGTGCGAGCTCTCTTTGTGCGTTGGGTGTATATACACAGAGAAGGTAAAAATCTTCATACTCAAGAGTTATGGCTCTGCCTTCCGTATCGTGTTCCGGTATACCTATACCGTATCGCACGGAAAGAGGTTCTTTTTTTGTAAAGACGGCTGTGCCGGAATATCCTTTCTTTTCGGCGCTGTACCAATACTGGAAATATCCCTCCGGGGCAAAATCTGCTTGTCCCACCTGCATTTTTGTTTCTTGAATGCAGAAAAAGTCTGCGTTTTGTGAAGTGAAAAATTCAGAGAAGCCCTTTTCAAGGCAAGAGCGAAAGCCGTTTACGTTCCAAGATATAAATTTCATATGTTTACCTCTAAAAGTTTATATATCTATATTATACACCTATTTTTGCGCCGTGCCAAGTATATATGCAAAATTTGGGCAAAAAAGCCCCCGAAAATCGGGGGCTATGTAATTATTTATTTAATCTTTTGGAAACGACTACAGCAACCGTGTTCATTGCCGGTGCGAAGATCATATTAACTACAAATTCCCAAATGAAGTTCCAGCCTGCAACTCCTACAATGAGGAACATTATAACCGTAGAGCCTGCTTCAACAAAGTTAGCAAGAAGTACGTCCGGAATTGTGAGGCAAAGAAGAATGAACACACCTGTGTTTACGATAGGCGTTATTGCCGCCGCAACAAATGTTGCCACAATTTGATTTTTTTCTTTCAAAAGCTTATATGCCAAACCTGAAAGGAAACCTGCGAGAGTTGTCTTTACAAGGCAGATGACCGATGTCATAAAAGGCTCGTTTTGAAAGAGGATGGCCGTGAATGGGTCAAGAGCCATTACGCCGAACTGAATAAGCACGATTGCGCCGTAAATAAGACCGAGCGCCGCGCCCGCTGCAGGGCCGAGAAGCATTGCACCGATAGAAATAGGGATAAGCACCACGCTTATTTTTGTAGTGCCTACGGGGATGGAGCCGATCGCAAAATGAAGCACGAGCATAAGCGCAAGAGAAATGGCAAAATACGTCATTTTAACGATGGATGAATGATTTTTTCTTGTTGTCATAACAAGTTCTCCTTTACTGCCGTTCCGCCTTTTTACGGATACGGCGAAAAATAATTTATTTGTAAAACGCGCTTGGGTTTGTGTAAAATCCGATTTTCGGTATTTTCACTTTGTGCGCGGAATTACCTTGTTTTTATTGAACTTATATATAATATTGAGCCCCTCTAACGTAAGGTTTGGGATGTGAATTTTGCTTTCGGGCAGATAAGGCAGGGCGTATTTTGTAAAGCCGCCTGAAACGACGAGCTTTATATCTTTGCCGCCGAACACTTTTTCTTTGTATTCGTTTGCAAAGCCGAGGGCGGCATACACCGTTCCGCGGATAACACCGGAGTGCATACAATCTTTCGTGTTTTTGCCGAGCAGAGAAATAGGGACATCTGCGGAGATACCGGGCAAAAGCCCTGTGTTTTGCAAGGCATCGAGGCTCATTTGAATACCCGGCATTATAGCGCCGCCCAAATACGCTTTATTTTCATCGATTACGGAGATGGCCGTTGCTGTGCCGAAATCTATTATTATGCAGGGAGCGCCCACTTTGGCTATTGCTCCTGCGGCATTTGCTGCAAGATCTGCACCGAGCTCGGAAGGAGAATCTATTTTTAAAGGAAAGCCAGTTTTTATTCCGGGGCCTACGTTCAGTATAGGCGCGTTTATTATAGAAGAAACAGCGCTTTGTATGGTATTTGTAAGCGATGGCACGACAGAACCTATTATAACACCGTCGAAATTGCCGATCTTGTAGCCATTAAGCTCGGAGATGGATTTTATAAGCATAGCGTATTCGTCTGTTGTGCGGTTTTTGTCTGTGCCGAGGCGGAATGTATGCAAAAGTTTTTCGTCATCAAAAAATCCTATATGTATGTTGGAATTTCCTATATCTATGGCAAAAAGCATAATTTTAACCCTCCGTTTTTATTAGTTTACCACAAACGCCAATGAAAATCAATAGAAAAATGAAATTTTTCTTTTTTATCTTTATTATAGACAAAAAAATTCTTTTATGATATATTATAGTATATACCTTTATTAAGGAGAGATATTTATGAATGAATTTATAAAAAGCGCCGCAGAAAAAATGACGGCTAACTATATGGAATGTGACTTTTTTCCAAGACAAGATAAGGTTTTGCCAGATGAAAGATCTATAGAAAAAATAATACACGATGCCCGAAGTGTAATCTTTCCCGGATATTTTGGCGATGAAAGCCTTTCGGAAACGGTTACGGGTGTTTTTGAAGAAGGCACTCTTATAAAAATTTATTCTGCACTCAAAAAGCAGATAAAGCTTGCGCTGCTGTACAAATGCAAATGCAACGATACAGAGGAGGCAGAAAAGCTTTCTGCCGAATATGCAAAGGATTTTATAGATGAACTGCCGCACATCCAGCAGATGATGTTTAAGGATGTGGAAGCGGGATTTTTCGGGGACCCTGCGGCAAGCTCGAAGGGTGAAATAATAATTTCCTATCCCGGGCTTTTTGCCATACTCGTATACAGGCTTGCGCACGTGCTGTATAAGCAGAAGGTGCCGATACTGCCCCGTATGATGACAGAGTATGCACACGGCAAAACGGGTATAGACATCAACTCCGGCGCGGAAATAGGCGAATATTTCTTCATAGACCACGGTACAGGTGTGGTTGTAGGCGAAACCACGGTTATCGGCAACAACGTGAAGCTCTACCAGGGTGTGACGCTCGGTGCGCTTTCCACGCGCAAGGGGCAGGCTCTTTCGGGCGTGAAACGCCACCCCACTATTGAAGATGGTGTAACGATATATTCGGGCGCTTCTATTCTCGGCGGCGATACGGTTATTGGCAAGGGCTCTATCGTTGCAGGTAACGCATTTATTACAAAATCCATACCGCCTTATACCAAAGTAATCGTAAAAACGCCGGAGCTTATTTTGGAAGCACCGAAGCAACCAACGCAGAGCGAGAAAAAGGTTTGGGATTTCTGATATGGCAAGGTATAAAACAGTAATTTTTGATTTGGATGGAACACTGCTGAATACGCTTGAGGATCTTTGCGACAGCACGAATTTTGCTCTTGCACAGTTCGGATATCCCGCAAGAACGCTCGAGCAGGTGCGTGCTTTTGTGGGCAACGGCATAGGCAAACTCATAGAGCGCGCTGTGCCGGAGGGGACGGAAAGCGATGTTTGCGCGGAGGTTCTCGGTGTGTTCAAGGCGCACTATGCAGAAAATTGCAATAATAAGACACGTGCCTACGATGGTATTGTGCCGCTTTTGGCTCGCTTGAAGAGTGAAAACGTGAAAATAGCTGTGGTTTCCAACAAGGTAGACAGCGCCGTGAAAGCGCTTTGCGAGCGCTATTTTGCGGAATACATAGACGTGGCGATGGGCGAAACGGCAAATATCCGCCGCAAGCCCGCGCCCGATACTATTTTTGCGGCTATGGAGCTTTTGGGGGCTGAAAAAGAAAGCACTGTTTACATAGGCGATTCCGAGGTAGATGTGGAAAGCGCAAAAAATGCGGGAATAGACCTTGTTGCTGTTTCTTGGGGCTTTCGCGATGCGGAAATGCTGGCTTCTCTCGGTGATTTTCCTATAGCTGATACGTCGGAAGACATTTTGCGCTTGCTCAACTGACGGTAGAGGATTTTTCTAACACAGCGTTATTGTAATTCGTATTTTTTGCTTGTATAATGGTATTGTACCGGTACAAAAATGTTTCAGGAGAATTACAATGATAAAAATAGGTGAGAAAATCAAATCTTTGCGAAAATCCAAAAGTATATCGCAGGAAACCTTGGCAGAGTATCTGAGCGTTTCTTTCCAAGCTGTTTCAAAATGGGAAACGGGCGCGGCTATGCCGGATATAACCTTGGTGCCTGCGATAGCTTCGTTTTTTGGGATATCCACAGACGAGCTTTTTGATTTTAACGTATATGAAATCGAAAAGAACGTGGAAAAAATAGTACACGAACACAAAAAATATTATGATACCGACAGGGAGAAGTGCGAAGCGGTCATACGCGAAGGGCTTACACGTTACCCCGGTAACGATACGCTTCTTAATTGCCTTGTGGGGGTTATACCTGTGCCGGAAAGAGCAGGCGAGGTAATAGAGCTGTGCAAAGCACTTGCAGAGAGCACGCGATTTGACGATATACGCATAGATGCGTACAGAATAATGGCGGAGGCATATGCCTCTATAGGCGAGCTTTCGTATGCCAAAGATGCTATAGAGCATATACCGGAAATATATTTTACAAAGCTTGGCGTTATGGCAGATTTACTTGAAGGAGAAGACAAGCTTTACGGCGCGACAAAGCAACGCACTCTCGCTTTTGATTGGCTTATAACGAGCTGTGTGCGTCTTGCGGAATATTACAAAGAAAAAGGGGAAGTGCGAAAGGCGGAAATTCAGCTTACTATGGCAAAAAACGTGCTTCTTTCCGCAAAAGACGATTTTGCAACAAAGTACACGCGCAGTTTGTACGAGGCTTACGGCGAAGGAATGGCAGAGCTTGAAGAACTGCTCGCAGATTTAAAAAAAGCACCATAACGGTGCTTTTTTTATAACATAGGAAATTGCGCGCAAATCGTGCGCAATTGCTTGTTCAAAAAAAGTTTTCCTTATGCAAAAATGCCCGATTTTCGGGCATTTTATAGTTGCCGAAGGCAACTTTTTTATTATGGAGCTATAAGGGCATATGCGGAAACAGATTGTTAATATTTTATTTTGCGATTTTTTGGCAAAGTGCGTTTTTTACCTGCTTTTACGTCGTTGACATATGGCGGATTTTGCGGTATAATATTAAATAATAGTATTTAGAAGACAGGGGGCGAAAAAATGGCACTTTCTGCAAAGATGATACGCAAGCAGCTTACCATATTGAAGCCGATAATAGGCGGATTTTCGCTTAAAACCAGCCGACGTATGCAAAATAAGATAGGCGAGCTTATGGAATGGCGATACAGAGGGGAAATAATACAGAAAAAACACTCGTTTGAAAGCTTCGAGGGCGCTTGGGTAATACCAAAGGATGAACGAAGAGATGGTGTGATCCTGTATCTTCACGGCGGTGGTTATGTTTTCGGCGATCTGGAATACGCTATGGGCTTTGCTTCCGCCCTTGCGGTTCAGTGCGGCACACGCGTTTTTTGCGTTGCATACAGGCTTGCACCCGAAGCCCCGTTTCCTGCGGCTTTGAACGATGTGATTACAGCATATAAATATCTGACTGAAAAGGGATATACGAATATTTCTCTTTGCGGCGAAAGTGCAGGTGGTGGGCTTTGCTATGCTTTGTGCCAGAAGCTTGGTGAAAGCGGCTTGCCTATGCCGTGCGGAATAATAGCCATTTCCCCTTGGACAGACCTCACAGCCTCTGGAGAGTCTTATATTTCAAATGCAGAGTCGGATCCTTCCATGAGTATAGAGTTACTCGATTTCTTTGCAAATAACTACACTTCGGAAAGAGAAAATCCTCTTGTTTCGCCCGTTTTTGCGGAACTTTCCGGTATGCCGCCATCGCTCATCTTTGCGGGAGGGGACGAGATAATGCTGGATGACGCACGCGCTTTGCACGCTCGCCTTACGGAATCGGGTGTAAAAAGCCGCCTTGTTATAAAGCCGGAAAGGTGGCACGCATACTTGCTCTATGGCTTAGAGGAGGATAAAAAGGATTTTTCGCTTATAAACAGTTTTCTTTCCAAGGTTATGGCGGCAGAGCACAGGCTACGCTGGATGCCTCTCGATAACTCTGCAAAAATATATCCGCCCGCGAGAAATCAACGCTGGAGCAATGTTTTCCGAGTTTCTGCCACATTGACTGAAGCTATAGATAAGGATATAATGCGTTCTGCGCTCGATATTACTATGCGGCGTTTCCCCTCTATGGCGGTGCGCTTGCGCAGAGGAGCCTTTTGGTACTATCTGCAACAGATAGCGGATGTTCCGGAGCTGAAAGAGGAAAGCAGTTATCCTCTTACGCCGATGTCGAAGGAGGAGATGCGAAAATGTGCTTTTCGTATAATAGTTTACGAGCGCAGGGTAGCGCTGGAGATTTTTCACTCTATAACAGACGGAAACGGTGCACTTGTTTTTCTAAAAAGCCTTGTGGCTGAATATTTACAGCAAAAGCACGGCGTGTATATACCTGCCGAAAACGGCGTGCTGGGGCGATTGGAAGAGCCGAGCGAAGCAGAGCTTGAGGATAGCTACCAAAAATATGTGGGAAGCGTACAGGCATCATTGCGTGCAAGCAATGCTTGGCGACCGAGCGGTACGCCCGAGGCACATGGTTTTGCCCACCTTACGTGCTTGGAGCTGCCGGTAAAAGAAACGCTTGCGAAAGCGCACGAATACGGTGTAAGCCTTACTGTTTTTCTTTGCTCGGTAATGATGCAGGCGCTGCAAAATATGCAAGAGGAAAAAGTGCCGAATATTCGCAAGCGCAAGCCGATAAAGGTATTTATTCCCGTGAATTTGCGAGGCATTTTCGAAAGCAGCTCGCTACGCAATTTTGTGCTGTACACCACACCTGAAATTTTGCCGAAGCTTGGCAGATACGAGTTTAAAGAAATTTGCAAGGTGGTTCATCATCAGATGGCGCTTGAAATAACGCCGAAGCAGATGAGCATGAAAATAGCCACAAATACCGCCTGCGAGAAAATATTGGCTTTTAAGCTTATGCCGCTTTTTATAAAGGATATAGCGATGAAAGCTGTGTTCAATTCTGTGGGCGAGCGAAAATCCTGCTTGGCTTTTTCAAACCTCGGTGCGGTAAAACTGCCTGAAATTATGAACGATTACGTGGAAAGAATGGATTTTATACTCGGCGTACAGGCTACTGCGCCTTACGATTGCGCCATGCTTTCGTTTAAAGACAAGCTCTATATCAATTTTATAAGGAATATACGCGAATCGGAACTGGAATATCATTTTTACCGTGTTCTGCGCGATATGGGGCTACCCGTTACGGTGCAGAGCAACTACCAGGATTAAGGAGGCTTTTTTATGTATTGTGTAAAATGCGGAGTCAAGCTTGCAGACAGCGAGGTGCGTTGTCCGCTTTGCGGAACGAGAGCTTTTCACCCCGATATTCTGCGGGAAGAAGGCGAAAAGCTCTATCCCACAAAAAAATATCCGTCTGCACGCAAAAGAACATATTGGCAACAGGTATTTTTTACGGCTGCGTTTGTTTTGCCGTTGCTAATAGTAATTCTTTGCGATATGCAGTTTAATATGGCGATAACTTGGTCCGGGTATGTAATAGGTGCTCTTATTTTGGGCTATGTTTCGATTGTTTTGCCCTCTTGGTTTAAAAAACCGAACCCCGTTATATTCGTGCCGTGTGATTTTGCCGTATTGCTTCTTTACCTGCTCTATATAAATATTGCTACGGGAGGCAAGTGGTTTTTGAGCTTTGCTTTGCCCGTTGTCGGCGTTGTTGGCGCAATAGTTATTACCGTTGTTGCGCTTGTATATTATTTGCGCCGCGGCAAGCTGTTTATTTTCGGCGGAGCGACTATTGCATTCGGTGCGTTTATGCTGCTTATGGAATTTTTGATGTGCATTACCTTTGAAGGAGTGTATTTTAAAGGTTGGTCGCTCTATCCGCTGATAAGCCTTGCTGTTATAGGCGGACTTTTGATATTCTTGGGTATCTGCCGCCCCGCGCGCGAAAATATGGAAAGAAAGTTTTTTATATAACTGAATTTAGGAGATATTATTTTGGTTGTAACTGAATATACTGTAAAAGCCGATATTGCTAACCCCGTGAGGTTTGCGTTTCTATCTGACCTTCACGACAGCGAAAACGGTCCGCTTATAAAAGCTATACGCCGCGCGAGAGTGGACGCGGTTCTTGTGGGCGGCGATTTTATACATAACGACGAGCTTTGCGAGCGCGGTTTTGAATTTTTGCGCCTTTCTGCAAAGCTGTTGCCTACATTTTGCTCTATAGGAAACCACGAAAGGCGCTATAAGGGCGATCTGCTCGCGCGGATGAACGAAACCGGTGTCACTGTGCTAGATAACCGCGCGGTTGCTTTTAGAGGCGTGCGCATAGGCGGACTTTCCACGGGATACACGGCAGAAAATCACCAGAGCCATTGGGACAGAACGCCTGCGCCGAATTTGGATTTCCTTGAAGAGTTTTCGAGCCTTCGCGGCTTTAAGCTGCTTCTTTCGCACCACCCGGAATATTACCCGAGATATATACGTGAAAAGTCAATAGACCTGACACTTTCGGGGCACGCACACGGTGGGCAGTGGCGATTCTTTGGGCGCGGAGTTTATTCGCCGGGGCAGGGGATTTTTCCGAAATATACCTCCGGTATGCACGAAGGAAGATTTATTGTAAGCCGAGGGCTAAGTACACTCGGTTGGATACCGAGAATAAACAATAAGCCCGAAATGCTTGTAATAAACCTTATACCGAGAGGATAAAAATTATACAACAAAGGAGTGGTGACAGTGATTCGCATAATAGGAGACACGCACGGCGACAGAGATAGATTTGAAAAACTCGCCGAATATGGCGAAAAAGAATGGAACGAAAACGATATACTTATCGTTACGGGAGATTTCGGATTCATTTTCGCCAACAGTGATTATGAAAGAGAATTTTTAGACGAACTTGAAAAAAAGCCGTATACTATTTGCTTTTGCGACGGCAACCACGAAAATTTTCCTGCCATATATTCCTTCCCAAAAGAAAAGTGGAATGGCGGCAGGGTACACCGCATAAGAAAAAATATTTTACACCTTATGCGTGGGCAAGTTTTTACAATAGAAGGAAAGAAATTTTTCACAATGGGCGGTGCGTACAGCTTGGATAAATACAGGCGCTACGAAAACCTTTCCTGGTGGAAAGAGGAGCTGCCGAACAACGCGGAGTATACAGAAGCTATTTCTAACCTTAAAGAAAACGGAAACTGTGTGGATTACGTTATAACTCATACGGCACCGAGATACATTATACGAATGCTCGGCTTTGAGCCTTCCATGCGAGATATGGAGCTTACGGGATTTTTCGATTGGATACGTCACGATGTAAAATTCAAGCATTGGTATTTCGGGCATTGGCATAAGGACAGAGATCTGGAAGGGAAATACAGCGCACTATATTACGATATGAAGACTATAGAATAAAAAACAAAAAGATAGATTTTTTTCGAATCTATCTTTTTATTTTTTTAAAATTCAATTTCAAGTAAATCTACTTGGTTTTCGTACTGTTCGAGGGTGATTTCAAGCGTACCGTCTGCATTTGCCTCTGCATGGAAAAGTTTCTCACGGGGCTTGGAATCTTCTATCAGAGAAGCCACTTGCTCGCGCGTGGTAAGCTCGCCGTATGCGCCTGTTTTATAAAGAGAAAGTGGATCGCCCGAGTTTTTGCCTATGGTTTTTCGGTGTACCAAATATTTCTTTCCTGCCTCAAACCCGCCCAGCGTGATTTGCGTTTGACCCACACTCTCGCATGGGATTTCGCTCGCGAAATATTTTTTGTTGTCGATTTGCTTTTGGCGCAGGGAAACGTTCCAAAACAGAATTTGTACACCTTTTTCGGATTTGCAGATATAAGAGCTTTCGTCTGCGCCGCAAAGCTCCGTTTCGCCAAGGCTTGCGAGGAACGTATAGGCGTGGTAGACGGGCTTGGGCACAGAGTTCAGGTTTATGAAACCAAATCCGCCATGAAAAGGCTTTGTTGGCGGAGAATTTTCTTCAAAAATATCCGTAAATACCCAATATGAGAGCATATCTGCATAGCCTTCGCTCTTTTTCAGCGTGTGTAGCTGGTACGGCGCGGAAAAATAATGGTCGTGCACGGGATCTGTAGGGGAATATGAGCTTGACCATTCCGTTACTATAAAGGGAAGGTTTTCTTTGTGACACAGAGAGCCGTAAACGCGCATTTCTTCCGGAATTTTGTCTGCACTTTTTATAACGGTTATGGCGTTGCCGTCGGGATCGAAATCGCCTTTCACGCCGTAGGAGTGGCTGGTTACGAAATCTATCGGTATGCCGTTTGCTTTGCAATGTTCGATAGTTTCCCTAACCCAAACCATCCCTGCCGATGCAGGGCCGCCTACCTTGTATTCGGGGCTTACGCGTTTTATTGCGTGCGCGGCGGCTTCGTAGAGCTTAAAGTACGCTTCGGGGGTTTTATATTCCGTGAAAAAGTGCGGGTGGTTCGGTTCGTTCCAAACTTCAAAATACCATTTTTGGATTTCATCTTCGCCATAGCGCTCTGTGAGGTGAGTGACAAACGCTTCTATAAGCATTTCCCATTCCGCGATGTCGCGCGGCATAGATATGTTCATATTCCACCAAAAAACGTATTTTTGCTCACTCGCCATTACATCGGGCATAAGCCCGAGCTCGCAAACAGGGCGGAGCCCGTGCTCAAGGAGCATATCGAAAATCATATCTGTATAGAAAAAGCAGAATTCCAGCTTGCCTTCGTCATTTCTACGCACCACATTCATTTCTTCGTGGAAAATGCCGTGGAAACGGATATATTCAAAAGGGCACTCTTTTTGAATTTTTTGAAGCTGTCGCATAACAGGATATCGCATAAGCTCGCCCGCGCGGCCGACACTTACGCATTTTGCAAAAGTTCTGTTCAGCTTTCCTTTTTCGCGCAGTATATGCGCTTCGAGTTTTCTCATATTTCCCTCACAGGTAAGCGTTTATTTTACATTTTTAACTATATCACCAACACCGTCTATAACGTATTTGGGGCGGTAGGGGTAATTTCCGATGTCTTCGGCTTTTGTAAATCCGCTGAGCACCAGAATGGAATCCACGTTGGATTCTATGGCGGCGATAATATCTGTGTCCATTCTGTCGCCGATAAACGCTATATCTTCGCTGTGGCAACCGATCTTTTTAAGCCCGTGGCGGAGCATAAGGGGGTTGGGCTTGCCCACAAAATATGCTTTTTTGCCTGTTGCGATTTCGATGGGCGCAATAAGTGAACCTGTGGCGGGAATAACACCCTTTTCTTTAACGCCCACCGTATCGGGGTTGCAACCGATAAGCTTTGCGCCTTTGTTTACAAGCTCTATGGCTTTTTCTACCTTTTCAAAGCAATATGTTCTCGTTTCGCCAAGAACAACGTAATCGGGGTTTACGTCGTTCATATAAATTTTCTGGTCGTACATCGCTTTGGAAAGAGCTGCCTCGCCTATAACATATGCTGTGCAGCCGGGCGCTTGACTGTAAAGAAATTCAGATGTAGCCATAGCGCTCGTATAGAAATGGTCTGCCGAAACAGAAAGACCCATGCGCTCAAGCTTCATACTGAGTTCGTGAGGCGTTTTTTCGGGGCTGTTTGTAAGGAAAACAAACTTTTTATCGTTTTCTATCATCCAGTTTACAAATTCGGCAACGCCGGGCAGAATTTTGTTTCCGTGATAGATAACGCCGTCCATATCACATATAAAGCCTTTTTTTTCGAGTATTCTTTCCATAAAAATATATCTCCGTTTCTGAAAATGCTGAATTTTCAAATTTTATGTTAATATTATATCAATTATTTTCTTGTAAATCAAGGGAAAACATAAAAACGGCAGATCCCAATCTGCCGTTTTTGCATTTTAGTTATATGAATAAAAACAAATCTTATTTTATCGACATTTTATCGATAAGGTCTTTAAGCGTGAGCCCGTCGAGGTAATCCGCAATTACTGTCTGCAAGCCTTCCCAAATAGGCAAAGTTACGCAATCGCCTGCGCGAGGGCACTGATTTTCCTTATCCTGAAGGCAAGCAACGGGTGCAAGGTTGCCTTCCGTTATACGCAGAATTTCGCCTATTGTGCATTCTTCGGGAGATTTAGCTAAACGGTAGCCGCCCTGGAAACCTCTCGTAGTTTCGAGAATACCTGCTTTATGAAGCGCGGGAACGATCTGCTCCAAATATTTTTTTGAAATGTTCTGTCTTTCGGCTACGTCTTTAAGTGCGATATATCTTTCCTGACCGTTGGTGCAAAGGTCGATAAGCATACGCAGAGCGTAACGTCCTTTTGTGGAAATTTTCATAAAAATGCAACTCCTTTAAAAAATATTCATATAATCTATATAGTATATAATACCATATTTCCAATAGGTTTTCAAGAGAATATTTAAAAAAATAATATATTTTTTCTTGAATTTATCACTTTATTTTGATTTTTTGAATCTTAATGGATATTATAAATAAAATGAAACCCTAAACTTGATATTATTTTGAATTTGTGATAAAATGAAAATAATATATACTGTTTTAGCCACATCGGTTGTGATATTATGCGAAAGGGGTGGGGGTAATGAACAATAACCTATATAAAAATAAATATTTTTCCGTTCTTGGCGATTCTATAAGTACATTGGAATGGTACAGTACGCCGGAATACGCTTCATATTACGATACTGAAAAAAAGCTTTTGAGCGGTGTATTTACCCCTAAGTACACTTGGTGGGGGCAGACTGCAGAGTATTTTGGAGGCGAAATACTTATAAACAATTCTTTTGCGGGAAGTACAGTTTGCAAGCGCGCGGGCTGCGAGATACCATCCTACGGATGTAGCGATGAGCGCACGGCAAGCCTGCACCGCGGCGATATCGCACCGAATGTAATTATGGTTTTTATGGGCATGAACGATTGGGGATATGGCATAGCGCCGACGCCCACACAAGAAAGACAGAAAGAGGAACTTTCCGTGTTTTCCACAGCATATACGGCTATGCTGAAAAAACTGAGAAAAAATTATCCGAAGGCAGAGCTTTGGTGCTTCACCTTACCTGTAGGAAAACGCAAAGATGGCGAAGAATTTCCGTATTGCTACGGAGGGCGGCACATAGAAGAATACTGCAACGTTATACGCGACTGCGCGGCGCTCTTCGGCTGCCGTTTGATAGACCTTTACCGCTTTTCGGCGCCGTATAGCTCGCTAGATGGCTTCCACCCCGATGCAGATGGAATGAAAACTCTCGCCGAAGCGATTATTTTACAAATAGAAAGTGAGGTGCAAGGCACATGATAATAGATTCACACACACACTATGCTCATGCACGTTACGACAAAGAAATTCCTTATCTTTGCCCGGCAGACGGGGAATATTCTATAGGGCGCGCAGACAGAGAAAGTTTAATTTCGGAAATGCGAAAAAGCGGCATAACCGGATTTATCGAACCTTCCATAGGCTTTGATACAATAGAAAAACAGCTGGAACTGGTAAAATCACACGAAAACTTTATGTGGAGCGCGCTTGGAGTGCACCCCACAAGGTGCATACATACCTCATGGAAAAAAAGAAAAAAACTTTTGGAATATGCAAAAAAGTATTCTGTAGTGGCTATAGGGGAAACCGGGCTGGATTACCACCTGACGCGGCGCGAGCAACGCCGATTTTGGCAGAAGATATGGTTTACATACCAGATAAAGCTTGCAGACAAGCTGAAGCTGCCTCTTGTTTTGCACGTGCGCGGGGCAGATGCAGATGCACTGAAAATTCTTAAAAGATATAAAAATCGTTTGCATGGCGGAGTGGTCCATTGCTTTGGCGGAAATTATGAATGTGCGAAAGAGTATATTGCGCTTGGGTTTGCTATCGGAATTGGGGGCAAGCTTTTGGCAGGCGACAGTGAAGCGACAGAACTCAGCGATACTGTAAAAAAAGCTCCGCTTTACAGTTTGTTGCTCGAAACAGATGCTCCATTTGTTTTTCCCGATATAAAAGGGCTGAAATGTGGCAGCAATCAACGTAAAAAGCTGTGTAATTCTTCTTTAATTTTACCTCTTGTTTTGCAAAAGATCGCCTTTTTGCGCGGCGAAGACAAAAAGACAGTGGAGGATATTATATATGAAAACACCCTTCGCGTTTTCAACTTGCAGGGTAATGAAAGTGAAACACGGTTGAGGAAAAAATAAAAAAGTTGCCTTCGGCAACTACAAAATGCCCGAAAATCGGGCATTTTTACATAAGGAAAACTTTTTTTGAACAAGCAAAATTGCACCGCTTCGCGCGCAATTTTCTATGTTATAAATGTAAAAACTCTCGTAGTTTTTTATGAACGGCGAGAGTTTTTGTAAGTTTTATTAGGAAACTTCTGTAAGAGTAGCTGTCATATTATTGGGATCGGTTAGGTCAATGGTCATTATGTAAGATTTGCCTGCTTCTACAGCGGTTATTTTGTTATAGCTGCTTTCTTCAAAGTCGGGGTATTTCTCTGTGCTTAATTTAACGGTAGAATTTGGTGAAAACAAGAAGGGGGTTCCTGCCTCATAAATATAATAATAGGTTTGGTTTATACAAATCAATGTATCCATGCTTGCTTCTGCGCCGAGAGCGGCGTCAGCAGTGCCTTGGAACTCTACTTTATAAATCGAAGAGGATTGTTGATAGATGTTATATTGTTCGTTTATATCGTAACTGGAATTGTTTTTATCAAACAAATTCAAGTATCCTACAGGTGTGGATGTGTCTACTGTACCACCTGAAGAGTTATTCGCATTGGAGCTGCTTGAAGAAGATATGGTTACGGTTACAGAACCAAATGTTACGTTCTGTGTGGCAGTTGATGAGAGTGCACCGGAAAGAGTGATTTTTGATGTGCCTGTAGGCGCTGTATTTTGCGCACTTCCTTCTGCAGGCGCGGCAAGATTTAATGTATTGTTATCAAATGTAGCGTTTATGTTGGGGTAGGATGCCGAGGGGGTATATGAAAATGATGCTGTTATGGGCTTGGAAGAGTGGTTTGTTACCGTTATTGCATTTGCATCTTCCGTAATGGGTGTCCAACGAGCAGCATTGCTTTCAACAAATCTGTGAGTTGAGGGATCCCAAACTTTGTCTGCGGAGTGATATTCAAAAGTCATGCTCCCCCAGATTATATCAACAGAATATGTATCGGTATTTGTTCCCGAAACGTATTTGCCGCCCACATCGAAAGATGCGGAACCGGAAGAAGATGGAATATTAGTGTCCGCGGCGGATACCATAAATGCTGATGACAGCAGGAAAACCAGAGAAAGATAAACAGTTAAAAATTTTTTCATAGGAACCTCCAGGAATTTTTATATAAATATTATACCATATATTACATTTTTCGTCAAGGAGTAGCGTGGGACATATCAGGGTTTTTGAATGAGTTAACAATTGATGAACAAAAGATATAATCTAAAGCATAGCCCTCGGGAAGAGTTGGCACGGCGTGTAGCCGTGACGGGGAGGGGAAGATAGCAGAAAATTACGCCCTCTCAGTCGCCCTACGACGACAGCTCCACGGAAGGTGGAGCCTAAAAAGTACATCCGTTCATAATTTATTAACTCGTTCAAAAGCCGTGTGCGATATATTTGTCGTGGGTAAAATTTAAAAATCTCACCTTTTGAGTGAGATTTTTAAATTTTACAAATAATTTTTCATTTTTTCGATGCTGCTTTGCTCGAAAGCTACGACACTTTCGGCTATATTCATAACTTCCTCCGGCACGCCGTCGCTTTTGGCTTGATTGATACTTTTTTGAAGGTCAAGAAGCCCCATGTGATAGCCGCCTATCATAATTTCCGCTATTTTTGAATTTGAATTGTCCATCATGGTGCTCATTTTAATGGAAAGGTCGGTGGGCAGCTTTGAAAACATACTAGGATCCTTTGCATCTGCAGACATTTCGAGCAATTTGTTTTTTGCTGCCGTTTCAAAGCTGTAATAGCTTTCGAGCTGGCTTGTGAGTTCCTCGCGCATATGTGCGTCTTTTGTTTTTCCTATTACCGTGGTAACGGCTTCGGAGCCCATTTTTGCGTTTTTATATACCGCCTGCATAAGCGCTTCTTCGGGATGCTTGCTTTTTTTGTTTTCCATAATATTTCTCCTCATTTATGGTTTATTTCAGTATTATTATTGCACGATTCGGCTTTTTTAATTCCTTTAAAGAGCTTTTTTTGCGAAAAACAATAAAATTTTTGAAAAAACTTAAACTTTTTTTCAAAAATCTCTTGTAAAATTCTTCATATAAGGGTAAAATATAAATGAATGGAAATGTATTTCCAAAGCTACAAAAAATCTTTTTCGGAGGAATTTTAAAATGTCAGTAAAAGTTGCTATCAATGGTTTTGGCCGTATCGGTCGTCTTGCGTTCAGACAGATGTTTGGCGCAGAAGGTTATGAAGTTGTTGCTATCAACGACCTCACAAGCCCCAAAATGCTCGCTCACCTTCTCAAATACGACACAGCTCAGGGTCCCTACGCTGGTCACACAGTAGAAGCTGATGAAGAAGCAGGCACAATCACAGTAGACGGCAAAACACTCAAAATCTACGCAGAAAAGAATGCTGCAGACCTTCCTTGGGGTGAAATCGGTGTAGACGTAGTTCTCGAATGCACAGGTTTCTACACATCCAAAGAAAAATCCCAGGCTCACATCGATGCAGGTGCTAAGAAAGTTGTTATTTCCGCTCCCGCAGGCAAAGACCTCAAAACAATCGTTTACAGCGTAAACGAAAAAACACTTACAGCTGAAGACAAAATCATCTCTGCTGCATCTTGCACAACAAACTGCCTCGCTCCCATGGCTAAAGCTCTCAACGACTATGCTCCCATCCAGAGCGGTATCATGACAACAGTTCATGCTTACACAGGCGACCAGATGATCCTCGACGGTCCCCACAGAAAAGGCGACCTCCGTCGTGCTCGCGCAGGCGCTCAGAACATCGTTCCTAACTCCACAGGCGCTGCAAAAGCTATCGGTCTCGTTATCCCCGAACTCAACGGCAAGCTCATCGGTTCCGCTCAGCGTGTTCCTACTTGCACAGGTTCTACAACAATTCTCGTTGCAGTTGTTAAAGGCACAGACGTAACAGTTGACGGCATCAATGCTGCTATGAAAGCTGCTGCTTCCGCATCCTTCGGCTACAACACAGACGAAATCGTATCTTCCGACGTTATCGGTATGACATACGGTTCTCTCTTCGACGCAACACAGACAATGGTTGCTAAGATCGATGACGACACATATCAGGTTCAGGTTGTTTCTTGGTACGACAACGAAAACAGCTACACAAGCCAGATGGTTCGTACAATCAAATACTTCGCAGAACTCAACTAATTTAATTAAGAGAACTCGAAAGTTAAATGACCAAAAGCCGCCGATTTTCTCGGCGGCTTTGAATTTTATAAGAGGAAATTTTTATGAAAACCAAATTCCCTGCAAATAAAGTTAATTTTGAAAAAGCCGTGCCCGTATGGCCGTTGGGCAGAGAAACAGAGATGAACCTTTGGCTCTCCTTCCGTGCTGTTGCAAAGGGCACCAAAAATACGATTTTGCGCCTCTCCGGTTCTGCTGCGTATAACGTAAAAGTAAATGGAAAGTTTGTAGCATTTGGCCCTGCAAGGAGCGCACACGGCTTCTACCGTGTGGACGAACTTTACCTTGGCGATTATATAGACGGAGAAAGTGTTGTTACAATAGACGTAGCAGGCTATAGTGTAGATTCCTTTTACCATATAGACCAACCCTCGTTTCTTTGCGCCGAGCTTATAGAAAACGGCGAGGTAACCGCCGCAACAGGCGAAAGCGGCTTTGTTTGCCGCGTTATGACGGAGCACGAACAAAAAGCGCAGCGTTACGCGGGCCAGCGCACTTTCTGCGAGGTATACAATCTTACGCCGAGCATTGAAAAATGGGAGAAGGATACGGAAATAAAACTCTATGAGTTTGCTCTCGTGCTTACACGCCAAACCGAGGAAAAAGAGTTTATCGCGCGCGAATGCGACTATAACATTTTCGATTGTGTTTCGGCAGAAAAGATTGTTTCACGCATAAAATTCCGATCCTTGGAGGGGAATGAAGGAGTTCGTTATCCCGAATATATAGTTCCTCGCGGTAACAAAACAGGCGCGAGCAAAAAAGGCTTTTCGCTCGGCGAGGTGGAAACCGACATTTTCCTAAAGGCTCGCAATATAGATATAACAGAGCTTATTCCGTGTGACGAAGCAAACGAAAAAATCACGCTCTCCGAAGGAGAAGGCGCAACATACAAAATGGCGTTTAATACGAGCGGTAAAATACAGCTTAACGCAGTGTGCGAAGAAGATACGGAAATACTTATAAAATTCGATGAATTTTTAGGGGAAGACGGGCTTGTAAATTTCCGCAGAATGTATACCGTTAATGCCGTTCTTTTCAGAATTAAAAAGGGAAGCTATACGCTTACTACGTTCGAACCGTATACGATGGGGGCTATGCATATCTTCGTTACAAAGGGAAATGCGGAAATTTCCAACGTTTCGCTTTGTTACTTCGGCGACAGTAAAACAGAGCGAAAATACACGGGCGATGATGCGGATATACAAAAGATCTTCGATGCCGCTGTGGAAACATACCGCCAGAATGCGTTTACCATCTTTATGGATTGCCCCTCGCGTGAGCGTGCGGGTTGGCTGTGCGACAGCTTCTTTACAGCCCGCGCAGAAAAAGTGCTTATGGGCAGAAGCACAATAGAGCGCAACTTCCTTGAAAACTTCTTTCTCCCCGACGGATTTAAAGAACTGCCGCACGGTATGTTTGCGGAATGTTACCCGGGCGACCATTATGGCGGCGGATATATTTCCAACTGGGCGATGTGGCTCGTTATTGAGCTTGAGGAGTACCTGGGGCGCACTGGCGACAGCGAATTTGTAAACGCGGCGAAGGTGCGCATAGACGCGCTCCTTGCCTTCCTTGCGAAATATGAAAACGGCGATGGCTTGCTTGAAAAATTAGAGCGTTGGGTATTTGTGGAATGGTCGAAGGCAAACGAGCTCACGCAGGATATAAACTACCCCACGAATATGCTCTATGCGCGTATGCTGGAGGCGGCGGCAAGTCTTTACGGCGATGAAGCGATTCTTTCCAAAGCGGCAAACATAAAGAAAAAGATAAACGAGCAGGCGATAATGCCCGACGGCTTTTATTGCGATAACGCCGTATACGGCGAGGACGGCGTGGCTCACCTTTCGGGCAAATGCACAGAGGCTTGCCAATATTATGCATTCTTCTGCGGAGTGGCAACACCTGAGCAGAACCCCGTGCTTTGGGAAAGGCTTCTTCATGATTTTGGCCCCGAGCGCGTGGAAAAAGGAAAATGGCCAAATCTTGCCGAAGATGCAAAATGGAAGAACATCTACCCCGCAAATGCTTTTATAGGCAACTATTTGCGCCTCGAAATTCTTTGCAGATACGGCGAGAACGAAAAGCTTCTTGAAAATATCCGAGGATACTTCCTTAAAATGGCGGAGCTTACGGGCACACTTTGGGAAAACAACGACCCGGGCGCAAGCTGCAACCACGGTTTTGCTTCGCACGTGGTATATTGGATGGATAAACTGGGCTTGATAGAGTAAATAAAAAGCTGCACTCGCTCTGCATTCTTAGCGGAGAATTTGTAGGCATAAAAACTTCGGCAGAGAACTTGTTTCCTCTGCCGATTTGTGTTATAATGGGATTAACGAAAAAGCCTTCCTTTGGATGCGTACAACCTTAAGGATATTGGCTTTGCACTGTGCCTTTGCCATACAAAGGCGAATCCGACGATAAAGCAGAATGATAAATAAGAATTTGGAGGTGAGTGTAAAAATGAAGTATATAGAATATGGAAAGCATTGTCTTGATACAATTATTCTTCTACACGGCGGTGGGTTGTCGTGGTGGAATTATGAGGATGTAGCAAA
>JAFTLJ010000024.1 GCA_017456005.1 Clostridia bacterium
TTTTAAGCTCGTTAACCGTATTTGTAAGGTTTGTGATATTTGTTGTATGTGTGCCTACCGTTGAAGTAAGGTTGTTAAGGGTATTTACCGTTGTCTGGATGCCTTCAACCGTTTCTTTAAGTTCGTTAAGCGCACTTGCATCTGCTTTGCCGCCGAGAGCGTTCTGGAGATTTGTAATCGTTGTATTAAGTGTAGAAATATCGCCTGCATAGTTAACTTTTATGTTTGTATCTGTGCCGTTTACGTAAAGATTGCCGTTTGCACCAAGTGTTATAGATGTAGCAGAATTGATTTCAACAACGTCGTTCCAAGTTGCTTCCCCTTCATATCTCCACTGGAGAACTGCGCCGTTCATTCTGAACTCTTTTTCTCTTTCAAGCGCGTCTAGCCTATCTTCGATTTTGTCGATAACGCCGCCTGCTTTTGTGAGCTCTTCAAGCTCTGCTTTTACAGCGTTAAGTGCTGTTATATCCGCTTTGCCTGCGAGTGTGTCGCTTAGAGTTTTAAGGTTTATTGTGGAAGCGTCAACACCGCCGAGAATCGTATTGAGAACGCTCGCGTCAGCCTTACCGCCGAGAGAATTTGTGAGATTTGTAATTTTTGTGTTTATTTCGGAAATATCGCCTGCGTAGTTTACCTTTATGTTTGTATCTGTGCCATTTACGTAAAGGTTGCCGTTTGCACCGAGTGTAATGGACGTGCCGGACTGAACAGCCGTAATATCGTTCCACTCCGCATCGCCTTCGTATCTCCACTGGAGCATTGTGTTGTTATTTCCGCCCATACGGAATTCTTTATGTCTTATTTTTCCGTTTGCAATGAGTATTACATCACCGGTTACGCCGCTTGTTTTTATTTCGATAACGCCCGTCGTGCTGTCATACGTATAGTCTGTGCTTTCGGAAAGAACTGTGCCGTGGGAGTATACGAAGATATGGTCGGGAAGTTCATATCCCGTTGTATTTACGGAAAGTGTAGCGCCGTAGATTACATTTGCTGCTGTAGAAGCCGCCGGTGTGAGCTCAAGGTCATAAACCATAGTTTCTATCGTAATTTCTTCTATAGCAAGAGTATTATACCAGGATATTATGGAATCATAATCGTCCTTCGTAACAGAGTCTTCAAGTTTTTTTACTACATACGCCTCATCAATATCAAAGCCGCCGCTGGCCATCTCTGCTGCCCAAACCTTCCAGCCTATCTGGTTTGCGGATGCGGAGCCAACCTGAGCTATTATAGTTGCCGCGCCGTCGCCGTACTGGAAATTTGTCGTGCTTGGGTTACCGATAGTAATACCGTCAGCTTCCGTAACAAGAAAGCCGGGTTCAAGCGCGTGCGCGCCCGTATAGTAATATGCGTTTGTTGTTTCTGCCGCAAAAGCGGGAACGGTCATAACACTGCACACCAGCGCAAGTGCCAGCCAAAGTGTAATTAAACCTTTCATACGTTTTTTCATAATTTTCCTCCAAAAAATATATTAAAATCAATTTTTAATAAGACAAAATAAATTTAAGATGCCGAAATCCATCGCGAAAAGTGCGTATATGCGATTTTCTTCCGCGTTTGTCACACCTTAGCGGTGTGGGAACTTCGCATACTTTTGCGCCGCTTTTAGAAAATGCGGCGATGATTTCCGTTGCAAATTCCATACCTTTGCATTTCAGCCCGAGTGCAAGCGCTTTTTCACGCTCAAAGGCACGCAAGCCGCAATGGAAATCTTTTGTAGGTGAACGGAAACGCCACCGTGCTAAAATCGAAAGCGCCGGCACACCCACACGGTGCAGGGGCGGCATTGCCCCATTTTATATTCCGCCGCGAAATCGGTTGCCTACTACAAGAGCATATCCGCCGCGGAGAGCTTCTGTAAAATTGTCGAGCGCGCCGAAATCGTAGCTGCCGTCGGCATCGCCCATAATTATATACTTCCCTTTTGCCGCATTTATGCCGCCGAGAAGCGCAGAGCCGTAGCCTCTTTCTTCTATATGTACCACGCGCGCTCCGTGCCGCCTTGCTATTTCGGGCGAGCCGTCGTGCGAGCCGTTGTCGGCTATAAGAATCTCTGCGGAAAGCCCTCTGCTTTCCATAAATCCGCGCGCCTCGTTTATGCAAAAGGCAAGCGATCTTGCTTCGTTAAGGCAGGGCATAAGAATCGTAAATTCCGTCATTTTTTGCCTCGCTTTCTTTTTACAAATCCTACGTTGAACCACAGCGCCGCAAGACACGCAAAAACCGTGGGCGCAAGCGCGCGGTAAGTAAAGAAGCAATGGATAAACGAATGGTTGTTCAGCACCAAAAACCGCAAGAGAACGAGCGAACCGAGCAAAAGCAACAGTTTTGCCGCAGTTTTTTCTCCGTCTGCCGTGCGGAATAGATACCAAACGGAAAACAGCAATAATATTATAATCGCAAGTGCCAGAAAAGTTGCGGGATAATCAAGCCTGCGCTGTGTGCCAAGCATAGCACCGAGGTTTGCCGTTACGGCAGAGAAAAATGTGTTCGGCATTTCTTGCGTACCGCTTACTTCACCGCCCAAGCGCTCCCCTGCAGAGAAAAGTGCTTTGGAAAAAGCATTTTCGCCGGTGGCAACCGTTGCCGCAGTCCATTTTGCTATAAACGTGCCGGCATATGCCGCCGCCCATGCAGCGCCGCATTTTAAAGAAAGAAGCAAACCTTCCTTCATCGTACCGAGGCGCTTTTCTTTTGCCCTTACTGCAATCAAGAGCATCAGCGGCAAAAGAACCGTAAGTGTTTCCGCCGTAAGAAAATCGAAGAAGCAAACGAGCGTGCCACCCGCCACGAAAAGCAGAGTTATGTGCGTATCGCTTTTTCTTTCCAAAAGCAAACACAGTATGCAGAGCAGGAACGCAAGTATGAACGCCGGTTGGTATTCCATACTAAGGCGAACATTCCATATTTGCACCGCACAAAGCGAAACTGCAAACAGGATCGCTATGTCGTAATGTCTTCTTCTGCAAAGAAGGAACAATACAAAGGCAATCAGCACGAGCGAAACCGAAAAACCGATTGTTTTCACACCGTTTACGTCGGTTACCAAATGCAGAAACCTTACAAATGCGGCGGAACCGTGCCAATACCGTGTATAATCGGTATTGGGCGCCTTGCCCTCTGTAACCGCGAGGTAAAGGCCGTAGCTTTCGCCAAACTCCTCGCCGTCATAATACTTCGTATCGAGCGAAGACGTAAGAGCGTTTCCCTCGCCCATATTCCACGCGACGTTCAAAAGAATCGTATCTGCGTAATTATCGCTAATTGCATTTATTTTTTTCCCGTTTTCAAAGGAAAACGCATCTTTATCGGCATAGGAGAGTGCGCTCTTTTCCATATTAGCCCGTATCAATTCGTTTGGAAGCAACGCGGCGGAAACAAGCAACCCGAAAAGAAGTGCCAGCACCGCAAGCCAAACCCCGATATGCAAAAAAATATTTTTTGAAATTTTCATTATATAAAACCCCGTTTTGGCGTTATTTCTCTCTACTGTTTAAAGTATACCATATAGATTTGAATTTGTACCTACCCAAAAAGTATAGTTTTATGCTATTTTATTTTTTAAATTTTTCATAAAAATTTGATTTTGTAAAAAAATAGTGGTATAATTTTAGATATAATATTAAAATTTTTGAAATTGCGGAGAAAAGTTATGCAAGAAGAAGAAATTATAGCCGCCCTTCGCGCCGCATACGACGCCTTTCGCAGCTGCGATTTTAAAGAATTCAGAAAATATTTGCTCGCCACACGTGCCGAGCTTGAAAAATACCCCCAAAACCACCCACTGCAAGGTGAATGGATACTTGTGCAAAGTCTGCCGAGTTTTGCAGAGCCCCAGAAGCTCGTGGAAATGTTCGGCGCGGCATACGCGCTCATAGGCGGAAAATCCAGAGTATTTTCCGAAAAGATTTCTATGAGCTTGGATTTTTACAACGTATTCGGCATATATTACCGCACGGGCAGAGCCGATGAAATAGCAGAACTGCTGGATAAAGCCTCGGCTCTTTTTGAAAAGCTTATGGGCGGAGGCGCAGAAACCGCACTTTGCTACCGCGCACAGCTCGCACATTACAGGGGCGAAGCCGAAAAAGCGCTTTCTCTCGCAGAAAAGGCATATGATACCGCGCGGGCAAACGGCAACTACTTGACCGCACTTTGCGCCGCAGAGCTTATAGGAAACCTCGCAAAGCACGACGGCAACGAAAAGCTTTGGAACAAAATGCTTTTTTACATAGACAGCGTAATAGCAGACCCGGAACGCCGCCAGGTTTGCACGGAAACCGCAGAGATCATACGCGCAGAGGCAAATATGCATATCGGCGTACTGAAAGATATGCCCGATTATGTGAAAACAGGCAATTTCGGCGCTATACCTCAGCCGAACCACCCCCTTGGCTTTGTAATCATCGGCAAGAAAATTTCGCCCACACTTCTCTATTATGTAGGCATAACGCATATACAGTATCTATTTTACAGCAAACAATACATAGAGGCGATAAACAAGATAGGTATGCTTCGCAACGTATGGCGCGCCGCACCGCAGCCTTTCAGCGATGCTTACCTCGACCTGCTGCTTGCCAGCAACTACCGCATGCTCGGCGATATGGAAAGCGTATATGTTTGTGTTTCCGCAGCTATAGAAAAGATTGCGCCCGACGGGCTGTGGCTTATCCCCTCGGAATTCGTTCTCACGTCGATGGGCAGCTACATTATTGAAACCGCGGAAAAATACGACCCCGATGCCGGCAACAAAGTGCGCGACCTCGGCATAGACTATTGGAACAAAATAGACGATTTGCGCGGTATAGTACACCGCGAAAGCCTTATTTCCGCGCTGAACGACCGCGAATATGAAGTAGCGTTGCTTGCCGCCGACAGGCTTTCCGCAAGCGAAATAGCAAAACAGCTGTATATTTCAGAAAGCACGGTAAAATTCCATCTTTCCAACATTTTCGGCAAGCTGGGCATAAAGAAAAAGACTGAAATCGCCGCCGCTCTGGAAAAAAATCTTACGAATAAATTCTCCATTTCAAAAATACGAAAAGATTGGTAAAATAATCTTCCCTATTTTAGAAAAGACAGAAAAAAAGCACTCCCGTTTAAAACAGGAGTGCTTTTTTGGAGATTTTTTGGGGAATTTATTCAAAACGTATTTTTTCATACGCACTCTCAGCGATTCTTGCAGAGCAGGTGTGCGCCGCAGAGTTTTTCTCGGGCAAAATCTTCTTTGCCTCGCGCGAATAGTAAAGCGCTTTTTCGTGCTCGCCCCTGCGCAGAGCGACCTCTGCGCGGTAGAGCAGGTCTGTACCCCTTGAACAAGCCGAAATACCGGCGTGCAAAGCCACGGCTTTGGTAAGCTCTTGCGCAACGCCGTCTGCCTTTTCCAGCGGCATTCCGAAATATTCTATAAGGTCCTCGTACGCCCACGCAAGCAGATAAGTTTCGCTAATATCGAAAATCTCTGTTTTCACACCGTTTTTCACAGCCTCATCGTAAAATTCGCAGAGCTTTTTCGGCATATTAAGGTATGCGAGCGAACGCACAAGGTTATATTCGCCTCTGTACGCGCATTTTTTGCACTCGCACTCCTCCCCATTTATGCGATTTTCCAATTCGGAAAGACAGAGCTGATATGTTTCTATGTCATACCCGTAGTATGCTTTTACAGCTTTTTCAAGTATCGATTTCATAGAAAATTCTCCTTATCTGTGTTTATTTTTTTGCAACTGATTCTTTATGCAATATATGTCCCACTGTATTTTCGTATTTTCTGTGATTATATTCTACCACAAGAATATATATTTGTGACTATACGAAAAGTATAGTTTTTTGTTTCTTATAGCATCATTTCTTTTCTCCCAGGCTTTCTTCCATACTCAAGATAGAGTAATAATTGTGAAATTTCAGCAATGATGCCAAGCGCCAAAAACGGAGCTTTTTTGCTTTCTGAATATCAAAAGTCACCACGAAAAAACGTGGTTACTCATTTAAATATTACCGCTAATTTTGCACACCTTCTGTCGGTGTATTTTATATGTTCAATAAATTAAAGTTAAGGCCTGCAAAATCGTTTTATTTTTCAATCCATATTTCATCGCAGGTAACACAAATTCTGTCATTTTTAAAGTTTGTGTCTATTCTTACGGAAAGCAGGCCGTTATCTTTGATTATTTCGATTTTTTCAACTTCGGGCATTATTTTTTCAATGCCAAATTGCTTTTTTGATTTTATCATATTGCCAAAGTGAAGTTCTGCACTCGAACAGCTTTTAAAACGGAGGATTATGTCGCTATCCTTGCATCCTTCCGGCTCATCGAAAAAATAGTAAACCGAAATGAGCAAATCGGTACCATTTTCGTCCCAAGAAATAGCGCTTATTACCCCCTCATAGAAATCAAATACGGTATTTATATCAGTATAATCTTTGCTTAATATCATATTTTTAAATCCTATTATTTGTGGAAAAACTCGCGTTCGGCAGAAATTAACCTTTCAAAGCGAGCTTTCTTCTCTTCCGGGAGATTATCGTACATACGCTTTTTTATTTTTCTGTACAATGTCATCATCTCTCCCCGTGCGTTTTATATATTTATTTTATCACAAAAAGATACGTGCAATCAAGAGATTTCCTCGAATATTGCGTAAATAAAGGCAAGCACAGAAGATTCAAGATAGCATTTCGCATCTTTTGAGAACACGTAATGTTTCTTTATGCAATTTGCGCCCATCAAAGAAGCAAATTCGGCTTGCGCCGGAGTAAAAATCGTGGTATAATATAAAAATAATATCACTTTATAAAGGCACAAAAAAGATAACATTATGCAAAAAAATGAAGTTAAAAATAAAACAAACGGCGGCGCGAACGATTACTTAATCGTTAAAAAACCGCTTCACGCGCTTCTGATTTTCGCTTTGCCCATAATCATCGGCAATATGTTTCAGCAGCTCTACACGCTCGTGGACTCCGCCGTGGTCGGGCGTTACGTAGGCATAACGGCGCTCGCCGCTGTCGGTGCTTCCACCTCGCTTACGAATATTTTCATTTTCGTGGCGGCTGGCGGAGGCATGGGCGCTTCCGTTATAGTAAGCAGGTATTTCGGCGCGAAGGAATATAGAAAGATGAAATCTGCCGTGTACACAGCGATGATCTCCTTCCTTGTTTTGAGCCTCGTGCTTGCCGCGCTCGGGCTTGCCTTCGGCAAGGGGATAATGCTCCTTCTGAAAACCCCTGCAGACGCGCTCGACCTTTCCGTGGAATACCTCAACATATACTTCTACGGCCTGCCCCTGCTCTTTATGTACAATATAATCTCATCCATGTTCAACGCGCTAGGAAAATCGAAAATACCGCTTGTATTTCTCATTTTCTCTTCCGTACTGAACGTCGTGCTCGACGTTTACATGGTAACGGTACTCGGTATGGGCATCGCAGGCGTGGCTTGGGCGACGTTTATTGCTCAGGGCATTTCTGCGGTCCTCTCTTTCGCCGTGTTCATGCTTGAAATGAAGCGTTTCGAAGAAAAAAGTGAAAAGATTTTCGATAAAGCGGAGCTTTCCACGATGACGCGCGTGGCGCTCCCCTCCATTCTTCAGCAATCCACAGTTTCCATCGGACTTATGCTCGTGCAGTCTGTGGTGAACAGTTTCGGCTCGGAGGTGCTTGCAGGCTTTACGGCGAGTATGCGCGTGGAAAGCTTGGTTATCGTTCCATTCATCGCCATAGGAAACGCACTTTCCTCCTACACGGCGCAAAACCTCGGTGCAGGAAAAAGCGAACGCGTGGCAGAGGGTTACCGCACGGCAAACGTAATGGTTGCGGTGTTTGCCGTTATAATATGCCTCTTTCTGCAGTTTTGCAAAACACCCATTTTGGAGTTCTTCCTCGGTGAAGAGCTTACGCCTGCGGCGCTTAAAACGGGCTTGGGGTATATGTCGTTCATGTCCTGGTTCTATGCGCTCATAGGCTACAAAATGTCCACAGACGGGCTTTTGCGCGGCGCGGGCGATATGGTCATGTTCACCGTCGCCAACCTCATAAACCTTTCCTTGCGCGTAATACTCGCCACCGCACTTGCGCCGATATTCGGCGTAGAGTTCGTCTGGTACGCAGTACCTGTGGGCTGGCTTATAAACTTCGCGCTTGGCTACCTGCAATACAGGACAGGAAAATGGAAAAGGATTTTCAAAGAAAAATTGCGCTGACCGCTATATAAAAAACAAACTTTCATACTTTTCGGCATAGAAAAAGACGTCTGCACGCAGACGTCTTCTTTTTGTTATTCATTCCGCAAATTCGTGGGGGTGCATAATAAATTTATCTATCTCTTTTTATAGAGTACAAGCTCGGGTTTTTCTCCGTTTTCCTCATAAGTGCAAACGAGCAGAAAATCCATATTTGCGGCTATGCCGAAGCACCTGCCGCCAAACTCGCTTTCAAGTTGGCTACCGAGATAAGAAGCGTTATCGTCAAGAAATTTTGCCTTTTGCCCGTTCGGAAGCGTATATTCCAAATTTATAAATCCACCTGACAGTACGTTTAGGTTTTCCACCTTGGGCAGTCCTTCTATTTGCAAAAGCGTGTTAAATTCATGAATGAGCTGTGCCTTGAATTCTTCGAACTTCTCTTTCCCACCTATTTCTACATATCGCTTCCAAACGTCAAGCGTATATTCGCCATTGGCATAGCACCATTTGCAGTATTCCTCATTGAAAATCCCGTCTTTTTCTCGGCTGAGATCGCAATCCTCGATAGGCATACCGCAGCACTTGCAGAAAAGCTCTCTCGGCGAGCCGAGGAGCGTATTTATCGAAACGTCAAATTCTTTTGAAAGCAATTTTAGAGTTTCCGTGTTCGGTACCGTTTCGCCGTTCTCCCAACGGGAAACCGCCTGCCTTGTTACGAAGACTTTTTCGGCAAGAGCCTCCTGCGAGAGCCCTTTTTTCGTTCTTAGTTCAAGAATAATATCTTTTGTTTTCATAAAATCACCACCTTACGTTTTGTGGCTATATTTTATCACATATTGCCGTATTCTGCAAGCAACTGTCTGTTGCTTGCAGAATACCTTACCTAATTCTTCTGTATTATTTTGTTATAAGAACCTTTTCATAAACTCGATTCTCGCGGAAAGTGACGCCTTTGTGCTCTTAGCTTTCTGCATAATGTCAAAGCTTAGCCATATGTTTTTACCCACACAGCATAGATAAGCACAAAATAAGCGATACCACCGCAGGAACTGTTACGGTATCCCATCCGCCCTTTGTAAAAAGCTCGGTAAGAGAGGCTATGGGCGCGATGACCAAAGCAAAGATCACCGAAATATACCAAGGGAGAGCAGATATAAACAAAAGCACCGGCAACAGGCAAGCAAACGCCGTAATTGCCATACCCACACTACCCTCGATCGATTTTGTTCCCTCGATATGCTTACCGCGAAGCTTATGCTTGCCCCATTTCTTGCCGACAATGGCTGCAACCGCATCGCCGGGGCCCCAAGCCATAATCGCGCCGACCGCTATGTATAGGTGCTCTGCGCCAAAGCCGCCCCAAAAAATGGCTATCAACACCGTCATCAGCCCGAAAAGCCCGACAAAGCTGAATATCACCTCGTGCTTTCCCTTTTCTACAAACAGCTTTTTATAAAACGAGAAACGCTCGAAAAATTGCAATGCGGCAATAACAAGTATCAAGAAAAGCACCTCTACCGCAACCGATATCCACCATATATCCGTGGAAAAAACAAGCGGCAGGATAGACGTAAACGCCACGAAATGAAGTAACTTTCTGAAGATGTAGTCAGGCACTTTTGTGGTAAAGCGAACCACGATAAGCACAGCGGCAAGCGCTACGATATATCCTACGTAAATACCCAGCACCTTCAAATATTCAAGCAAAAGAACGGTATCTATTTTGTCAAGGTTATTGATAACTATCATAGAAAGCCCTAGAACGAGCAAGATCGTGCCCGTTACGTATCCTACGACCTTTCCATTAACCTTATTTGCAAATTTTGCGCTTGCAAGCGAGAAGAAGGTAGCAACCACGATAGCAATAAGCAAGAAATCCCAACACTCAAAAATGATAGTAGGCTCTATAAGAATATGGCTTACCGAGGCGATAAGCGCCGTAAAAGTCATAATAAACGTAGACGTTCCGACGGCGGTCTTGCGGTCGTATCCAAGCATTGCCGTAAACACAATGAGCATCATCATACCGCCGCCCGTGCCGAAAAATCCCGTGCCAAAGCCGATGGTAAGACCAAAGAACAGCGAAACGGCGATCTCCTTTGCCGTGAGCTTCACCTTTCCGTCCTTTTCGGGGCGCTCCTTGGAATCAGGGCTTACAAGGAAACGTATTCCGATAGCAACGCATAAAATAAGTGAAAATCCTCCGAGAACGTTCTGATGGGTAAAGTAAGCGGCAACAGAGCCCACGGTGCACATACCGATGATACAAGCAGCCATAAGCCACCCTTGCTTTAAGTCTATTTTTTTGTTTTTCGCATACACGCCCGTAGTAACCGCCGAGCCGAGAATATCGCTTGCGAGTGCGATTGCCGTTGCCATATACGCGCCATGCTCCCCACCAAAAGTGGGGCACAGAACGATAAGGAGCGGCACCATTGCCGTTGCCGCACTCAGGCCTACAAGACCTGTACCTATGCCCGCAAGAGCCGAGGCAAGCGCAACTATTATATATTCATATCCCATATTCTTCTCCGCAAATTCAAGAAATCAAAATTTTGTCGTTTTTGCCGACATGTCGTTATCTGTTTTATATTATCAAAAACCTTGTTTTACTTTATAAGCAAAACAAGGTTTTTGATTTCAAGCTCCAATAATTTCGCGTATGCTGCCGTTCCAAGCGTTTTTCATTTTCTCTATATCGCCCGAAACAGTGCCCGCAAACAGAAGCTCGCCGCGCTTTGTAAGCGCACCTATGCCCGATTGGTTGCATGAAACCGCCGCTATATTTTGCCAGGAAGAAGCGGCAGAACGCCCCTTTTCCAGAAACGGCTTGCACGCCCCCGCCAGCAAAACCTTGCCCTCGTGCGTGAGCCCGACGGCAAAAGAGCCGTCGGAGGCAATAGCCAAAACTTCGCGCCAAGCCTCGGCGCCGCTTCTCGCATCCCCCGTTTTCCCGGCAAAGGACACCGTGCCGTCGGTATGCAATGCAAGCAAGCAGTTGCGCGATGCAGATATTGCTTGCACGTTTTTAAGGGCGCTAACCGTGCCGTAAAACGATTTATCGGGCAAGCTTCCCTCTGCCAAAACGTTGCCGTCATGCGTCAGTGCGGCGATATATTCCGCGCCGCCCGAAAGCTTTGCTATACCGCGCCAAAATTTTATATTTTCGCTTGCAGGCACACCTGCCGCCAGCACATCCCCGCTTTCTGTAACACCGTATACGCAATTCGGCACAGTCAGCACAAACGAAATGCCTGCCCAAGAGGAAGTATCCTTTTGTGAATACGTGTTATCTTCGCCAAAGACCTTTACCGTGCCGTTTTTATAAAGAACTGCATAATTTCTTTCGCTGTGGCTTACCTGCTTTACATCTTTCTCCTCGGCAACCCTGCCGTCGCCAAATACGGTATAAAGCGTGCCGTCTTTTTGCGAAATAAACGAAAAAGCATTCCCCCCCACGGTAAAGCGAGCGGAGGAGGCAAATTCCTTTATTTCCTGCAGCTCGCGCTTCTTCTTTGCCGCTTCTGCGTTGGCACGCCAAGCGGCAAAGCTTTTTTCGCCTGCAAAATAAGCTATATATGCGTTCTCGAAATCGCAATTTTCACAATCGTAGGCAGAAAGCGCAGTCTTGCTTTTTCTGTTGCCGCATACGGGGCAAATTTCCGAACCCATATAAAACCCTCCTGTTTCTTTAATTTTTATTTATTGCCGCTTTCCTTTTCCGCTATAACTTCCCAAATATACTTAACAGGTAAAACGTAGTTAAGCTCTTCCATAAGGTTTTCGTCGCCTATGGTCTGGGAACCGCGCAAGATACCTATAATGTTCCCATCCTTTTTGGAAAATACGGGGCCGCCGGAGCATCCGCGCTTCGCCTCCATATTAAGGTTTATGCGTTCCAACCCCTCTTTTCTCTGTATAGAGGAAACGTAGCCTTGGAAAAGATTCGGCTGCAAAGTGTTAATGTCGTCGCTAAGGTTGCGCCCGAACGGGTAGCCCCATATATATATGTTCTCCCCGGTTTGCGTTTCCGCGCCGAGCGGACGAAGCGGCAAAGCATCGTAGCCATCGCCGTCTATTTTTATAATGGCGGCATCTATTTCGTTGCCCTGCCAAACAAGCTCGGCTTTCTTCCAGACCATAGCCTCGCCGTCTTTACCCGTAGGCTTAAGCCCCACGCGTATATTACCGCCGCCGTCTATCACGTGCTTGCAGGTGAGTATATAGCCGTCACGGGTTATAATAGCTCCGCTGCCGTCGCTGTCGCCGTCGGCGCTTTCCGAAGTTATGAAGGCTATACCCTTTTTCTGCTCGAGGTATCCGCTTTCATAGCTAAAGCCCGTCTTGCCTTTCGCAAGCTCATCTCTGCTCAAAAACGGTATTTCCCCCTCGCTTTTGCCGATATTTTTTTTCGTTGCGTGCGCTTCCTCGTTTATAAGTAGAAAGCGGCTGTATTCTTTCGGCAAATGCGCTATCGTATAGTAGCGCATTTTTTCCCCGTTTTCTTCTTTTATAACGGGGGCTTTTGCCCACTTCTTGCGAAGCTCGGTTTCCAGGTTTTCCGTTTCGCGTCCGTTTGCCCAGTTTTTCGTTTTGAATTTCAGCATATTTTCGAAAATCGGCATAACAGCGCGGTCCAGCGCATCGTCAACCGCAAAGCCTGCTTTTTTGCATTTTATTTTGAATATTCTGTAAAGCTCCTCTGCCGTGTAATCCTCCAGCAGAAAATCTTCGCCGAAGCGGCTTCTGAATCCGGGGTTGGAATCGAGGAATATATCCATCTCTTTCGGGTAGCCGGCGGCAATAACGGCAAATTCGCCCTTCCTGTCGCTCATTTGCTCGAGCAGGATATCTATCGCTATCTGACCGTAATCGTTGCCCGTATTGCGTTCCCTTTTAAGCGTATACGCCTCGTCTATGAACAAAATGCCGCCCATAGCGTTTTCTATGCACTTCTTCGTCTTTTGCTCCGTATCGCCGAGGTATTGGCCCACAAGGTCTGCACGGGTGACCTTTATCGTGTGCCCCTTTGCCAAAAGACCTATTTCCTTGTATACCTTGCCCACAAGCTCTGCCACGGTAGTTTTACCCGTGCCAGGGTTACCGCGCAAGACCCAATGCAAATTCAAACCGTCCATAAGGTCGTACATTTCTTGCTCCCTCTGAATTTTTGCAAGGTTTACAAGCTCGCGCAGGTGCTGTTTTATCTCATCGAAGCCGATAAGGTCGTCTATTTTGTCAAGCGCCGAGCGTTCCTCGGCTTTTTTTATTTTTGTTCTTTCAAATCTGCGCATCTCCGCGGGGATATCGCCGCCCGTAAGCGTCTTTTTCAGCTCTCTCGGGAAGTTTTCGCCGTATTCGTTTATAAGGCGCAAAGTCTGCGTATCGAGTGTGCTCGGTATAAATTCGTTGCGTATATAGCGCGCGTTACCGAAGCCTTTTCTTTTGCCGTATACAGAAGCATAGCCCGTTAGCACGCGCAGCGCCCTTTCGCCATACTCCTCTGTGGTTTCTATGCCCTTTTCCTTAAGCATAGCCAAAAGTATGGTATAAAGCTCTTCGCCGTTGTAATCTTCAAAGAATATGGGCTTTTGGAAACGGGAGGCAAAGCCCGAATTATACTTCATCAGCTCATCCATATCATCGGAATATCCGGCGCATATAACGGAAATATTATCTCTGTTATTTTCCATGTACGGCACGAGGGCGTCGAGTATGCGGTGCCCTCGCCCCGAAGTATCTGTGTGGAGCTGGTATGCCTCGTCTATAAACAGCACACCGCCCAGCGCTTTATTGGCAACTCTGTCAAAATCGCCCATATTCGTTTCGTTAAACACCTCGGAAATAAGCTGTGTAGCGGTATATTCCACGATATGACCGCGCTTCAGCATGCCAAGGTTGCGCAGTATATCGCCCATAAGGCGCGCAACCGTGGTTTTGCCCGTTCCGGGGTTACCGGAGAAGATATAGTGCCCGGGTTCGGTAATATCTCCTGCTCTCATACTGCGGTGCAGCTTTTGCACCTGCGCCTTTACGCCCGCAAGCCCCGTAAGCTTTTCGAGCCTTGCCAGCGCCTGCGCGCGCATTTCCGCCACGGGTTTTAAATTTTTCGCAAGCTCTTCCGGAACATATTTTGTTTCCAGCACGCCGTATTCCTTGCCGTCCTCGCCAGAAACAAGCTTTCTTTCGGGGTCCTTTTCCCATTTTCTTGCCATAACGTCCATAAGCTTTACGGCTTCGCGTGCGTTGCCCCATTTTCCGTCGGCAAGGTTTACCCAGTTTTCACAGAAGTTGGGCAAAGCCGCGCTGAATTCCTCGGAAAATACTTTGCCCGCCTTTTTCGCATAAAGCTCCAGTATCCTCTGCATTTCCGTTTCGGTATAGTCTTCTATATGCAAGCACGTAAGCCTGCTCTGCATACCGTCGTTGGATTTAAGGAAATTTTGCATTTCTTCCTTATAGCCTGCCGCCACAAGTATAAATCTGCCCTTATATTGGTCCATAAGCTTTATGAGCGTGTCTATCGCCTCTTGACCGAAATCGCCGTGCGTATCGTTTTCTCTTTTCAGCGTGTATGCCTCGTCTATAAACAGCACGCCGCCCAGCGCCTGCTCCACAGCCTCTGCCGTTTTTATGGCTGTCTGACCTACATAGCCTGCCACAAGCTTATCGCGGCGCACCTCTACGACGTGCCCCGTTTCGAGATATCCCATTTCGTAGAAAAGCTGACCTATAAGCTTTGCCACCGTGGTCTTGCCCGTGCCGGGGTTGCCCGTAAGCATAAAATGTATCATTTGTTCATTCGGCTTAAATGTCTGTTCGGCGGGCACCAGGCGCGACCACGGCTGTTCTTTTTCGCCGACCGAAACTTCCTTATCCGCCAGTTTATATTCCATAAGCGCATTTTTTACGCTCTGCATACCTATAAGCTCGTTCAGCTGCTCTTCCGCCGTTTTCGGCTTCTTCGTTCCCACCAGGGCATAGCAACCCTCGGGCGTAAGCTCTTTCCCTGCTTCCGCGTGCTTTTTCAACATTTTATAAAGCTCTTTTATTCGTATTATCCTATTTTCTTCGTCGCCTTTTTTGCCCATATGTATGGCACGGCTCATATCTAGCGCCGCCGCGTCGAGCTCGCTTGCGCGAAGCTTCAGCGAATGCCGCAGGCGGAAATAAGAAAGCATATTTTTAAGCTCCGCGGCGCACGGGCAGCGAACATTTATTATATTTGCCTCTTTCAGTGCTCTTGCGCGGCGTTCGTTCTGCTCTCTTTGCTCGTCCTCGCCGAACTGCTTTACCTCATACGGTGTTTCCAGCGCGATGTCCGTGTATATGAAAACTATTATATTTTCGTTGTCGGCGCTCAGCCTTTCCAAAACAGCGGTAAGCTCGTGCTCGGGCTCTTTACCGAATTCATCGAAAAACGCGCTCGCGTCTTTTATAACTATAGCTGTTTTTATGTGGGTATCGTGTATATACGCCTTTATCTGCCGCCAGATAAAGGTGTTATCCTGCATACCCATGTGCAGGCTTTCCTGCGTGAGCGCGCGCACGTTTATACCCGAATTTTTTCCTGCCTGCCAGCCTTCGCTTTCGGGCGTATTTTCGCTCTGCGCGCGTTTTTCATTTTCGTCTTCCGCGCTCGTTCCCCCGTTTTTTTCGGCAAGTCCGCCGCGGCGCAAGCCGCGGTTCTTCACTCTTTTCGGGGGCGCACCTCCGCTTGCGCGGGAGGGTGCGCTTTTTTTGCCCTCTCGCAAAAGGCGGAAGGATTCTTCGTCATAGCATTGCAGTTTATATTCTTGGTCGTAGAAAACGATTCGCTCATACCCGCTTCTTTTGAGCTCCATATGAACGAGCTGCTCTATATTAAGGCGCGTACAGCCGTCGCTGTAAAATTCATCGCCCGTAAGCCCTTTTACATAGAACAGGTGCTTCCACGTTTCGTTGGTAGAAAAATAGTTATCTGCCATATTGCTTTTCCTTATCAAAACTAATCGTTTTTTCTTTTCGTGGTGCGCACTATGCCGCTCGGTGTGCCGTCGTTCTTCTCCTTCGGTGCGGTAAGCGGACGGCTTGCGCGTACGCCGTTTTCGCCTGCTTCCACAGCGCTTATATCGCCCACACGCTCTGCTTCTGTTATGCTGCCGTCGCCGTAGCGCCCTGCACAGCGCGAGAAGGAACACCCCTCCACGCCGCTTTCGCGCATTTTTTGCTCCACAGCCTCTGTCATTCTGCTTCTTGTAACGGGGTTATTATCGGAATTTCCCATTATCAGCTCTATATGGTTTGTAACAACGCCAGCTTCATCCGGGATAGGCACTATAACAACTGCAACCTGGTCGTTCGTAACGGGGTTCTGGAATATAGCGTGGTATTCCTCGTTCCACTCCGTCATAAAATACTCGCCGTCGCATTCTGTCATTCTGAAGCTGTCGCCCAAAATTTCGCCTATCTTCGCCGCTGTATCATAACGTGAAAGCGACATGGCGAAGTTCGTGTGTGCAGTGTTTTCTATAAGCGCAAGCTCCTCGCCCAGGCTGTGCAGCGCTTCTTCTGCGTTCCCAAGCTCTGCCGTGGTAAAGCCGTCTATATCGGCAAGCCTTGCTCTTTGCTCCTCTATGCGTCTTTGCACTATACCGAGCTGACCGTTCGTCCAATAATCTATGCCCCTGTCGTCCTCTATTTTTTCTCCTTCGAGCTCTACGGAATATACGCGGTTTTGGGCATCCTCCAGCGCTTCCAGCAGGGCGGCTTCGCGCATTTTCACCGCGTTGAAGTGGTAGTTCCATTCAAGCTCGGCTTCTGCAAGCTCACCTTTCAGGTCGAGCGCCGCATCGAAAGCTGTTCTGCCGGATATGATCGCCGCTGTGTACTGCCCCGATTTTATATCGCTTACGGCATGGTCTATATTTCTTTCTATGCCCTCCATCTTGCGTTCGGGCAAAAGCTGTGCGTGCGAGGTTTCCTTTATAAGGCGCACAAGGCGCACTGCCTCTTGGCTCCAATATTCCGCAAGCTCCTTCTGCCCGCTTTCCTTGCGTCTTATTTCCTGCTCCAGATCAGAAACTCTGCGGTTTACACCGTTTATATTATCGCGCAGCTTGCGCTCCATCTGCTCCATATTCCGCTGAGTCTGCCGGCGCTCCTGCTTTATCTTTTCGTCGGTCTCCTTGCGCATTTCGTCCATACCGCGGCGCATTTCGCCCTGCGTTTCTTTTATCTTTTCCTCCAGAGAAGCGTTTTCTTTTGCGTGGCGCTCGTTAAGCGCATTAAGCTTCGCGCCGTATTCATCCTGCATTTCCTTTATTTTTTCATTTTGCAGACGTTCTTTTTCCTCTATTTCTCTGTTCAGCTCGCTTACAGCACTGCTCATCGCGGCGCGTTCCTTGCCAATATTTGCGGCTTGCTCCTCTATTTGCTGTTGCAAACGCATATTTTCGGCGGCTTGCTGATTTCTAACGTTTTCAAGCTCTTTTTTCAACTTTCTGTTAGCATCCGTCTGCAAAGCAGAGCGTGCCGTCATAGCGGCAATGGTGCTTCTGAGCTCGCGTATCTGGCGCTGCTCGGGCGTTTCGTAATAACTCATTTTTCTTTCCTCCCATTCCGTTAAAATTCAATATTTTTAAATCTTTCAAGCATATCCTTTGGCGGTATACCGACTATACTTATTTTTTCCGCGCCCCAAAAAAGTTCAAATTCCGCTTTTTTTGTGCCGTATTCCGCGGCGCTTTGTGCGTACCTTTCCGTAAGCGCCAGCGCTCGCTGGTTGGAAGAACCGCGCAGGTTCATACCGTCGTTAAGCTCGTCTATATATTCTCCGTCCACCAGCAGGTCGCAAATCTCCAGCAGGCGCAAAACATAGCTATCACCTGTTGCGCACAGCTCCTCTAAGGTATAGCCGGTATAAATAATAACACCTATATCGCGTTCCTTCTTCACAAGCTCTATGGCACTTGCAAGTGCGCGCGCCTGCAAAAAGGGCTCGCCGCCGCTTATGGTCACGCCCTCTCGCCCCGAGCTTATGATATTTCGCGCAAGCTCGCTTGCACTCATTTCATAACCGCCGTTCATATCTCTGCTTTCCGGTGTCATACAGCCTCGGCATCTTTTTTTGCAGCCTTGTGTCCAAACGGCGTAGCGCACGCCCGCGCCCAGCTTTGTAACGCCGTCGCGCACGCCGTGCAGGCGCAGCACACAGCCCTCTTTCTCAGGCATTTACAGCCCCCTTCGGCATACTGCGAGCTTTAACTTCCTCCTGCAAAGCCTCTATATCCGCCAAAAATGCGGAAAGCTTGCTGTTGTATTCGGCAATAAGCTCTTCGCTTTCGTCGTTCATTTTTTTGAAGTGCGCAGTGAAGCTCTGCATATCGGCAAAGCCTTCCTGCTCTATGCCCTTCTGTATTCTGCCGAATTCCTTGTAGGAAGCGGCAAGCTCTGCATACTGCTCCTTTGCGCGCATCGTTTCCTTTATTAGCGCCTCTATATCCTTATCGAAATTGCGTATGTTTCTGGCAAGCCTCTTTGTTTCCGCTTCCAGCTCTGCTATTTTCGCTTTTGCTTCGTCATTTTCAGCCTGCAAAGTCTCCTTGTCGCGCGCAAGAACCTCCATAGCTTTTTCAGATGCCTTTATTTCGGCTTTGAGCGCGGTTTTTTTCTCTGCCAGCTCGCTTATTTTTTGCTCTGTCGCTTCCAGCCTTGCGCCCATTTCCTTCGCTTCGCTTTGCGCTTTTTTCAGCTTTTCTTGGGATTTTTCAAGCATTTCTGCCGTTTCGGAGGAAACACCGCCCTTGTTTGCTTCGCAAAGCGCGTTTATTTTTCCCGAAAGCCCCAAAAGGCAAGCATATATCTGTTCGTTTTCTTCTTCGGAAAGAGATTTTAAGTCTAAACCGTCTGCCACACCGAGCAAAGCTATGCAAGAGGTTATCGCGGAAACGACCGTTTCGGCTTCGTTTTCCTGCGAAACTATCGCCCTTGCCTGCATTTCAAGCTGTTCTTTCAGCTTTCTTTTTTTACGATTATCCATTGGTAGATCCTCTCTTTTTCAATACGGCTTAAACAAGCGCCGCGCTGTATATCCTTGAATGATCTTTGCCGCGCTTTATATACAAATAAAAGCTTTCGCCCTCTTTGCCCACGGCAAGCTCAACACATTCGCCGTTCGGGTCTGCTCTGTACGGCAAAGCAAGTTCTGCTGTTTTGCCCTCGATTCGCACCTTAAAGGTATCGCCGTTTACCACGAAAACAGGTCCCAAAAATTCCTTTGCGGAGCCGTCTTTTGCCACGTTAAAGGCAAGCTCGCGCGTAGTGTGCCCCTCGCCTTCCGATACGACCAAGGCGAAATACGGCACTTTGCTCTCTTTTTCAAAAGCTTCCCTGCCAATATCCGCTATTTTTTCGGCAGGATCTTTAAATTCCGAATTTACAAAGCGCTCATCCGGCAAAAGCGGGTCTGCGCTGAAATATTCGCGCACGTAAAACTCCACAAAAGGGTATTCCTGCGCACGCCCGAGCAATATTATCTTCGCGCTGTCTGTTTCCTCGTACGGCACGGCTTCGTCCACCTCGGAAAGAAGCGCAAGCAACGCTTCTTTTACGGGTGCAAGCATCGATTCCAGCTCCGCACAGGAAAAAGCCCTGCCGCCAAAAGTAAATGCCGTACCGTTCATTATGCGTGCCGAGTTTAAAAATTTGCGAACCTCTGCGTTTGCGTGTCCGAGCTGCGCCTGAGTTTCTGCCGCCACAGCCTCGGCAGCAAAACGCTCTGCGGCGAGCTCCTCTATTTCTTTCCAAAGGTTATGCGGCTTTTTCTGTGCAAATTTGCGCACAAGGGTGGGCTTTCCCTCTTCCGTGCAGGAGCAAAAGCCGGCAGAGCATTCATCGGTGTCCAAAACCAGGCATTTAAATGCGGTTTTTCTTTCACTTTTTAAAAAGCAGTAATATGCCGCCGCTTCAAAACGGGATAATTCCATTCCTGCCCCCTTATTCCGCTACGGTAACTATTGCGGGTATAATAACGTCGTCTTCTTCTGCGTCAAAGGCTTTTTTTGCTATTCCCGGGGCTACGCATGCCGCAACGGGTTTACCTTCGCAATCGTCGTTTTCATCGCAAATGTGCCATATATCATCGAAAATTTCGCCCGCCTTCGGGTAATAAGCATACAAGCCGAGCGAAGAAAGCGAAGCTTCGTATCTATGCAAAAACGTATTCAGGTTTTTATTCAGCTTGTTAAGCCCTTGTATCGTTTTCTCTGCCGAGCTTACGGGCAGAGCGTTTTCTGCGCTTTCCAAGGGTATTTTCTCGCTTTCGCCCACTTCGCAGAACAATATCTGCTCGTTTATAATTCCGTCAACCTTAATAAGCTTATAAAGCTCCAAAAATCTTTCCGCTATGGGGCGTACGTCTTTTGGGTAAAGGTCAACCTGCCATTTGTGCAGGTGCTCGTAGAACCCTGCTTTCATTGCGGAAAGCTCCGCTACCATGCCGTCTATGGAATTCACAAACGTGCGCTGGTATTCGTTCGTTTTTTCGCACATTTCGTCGTGATTTATTTCCGCCGAGGCTACGGAATTTCTGTATTTTATGTTCAGCGCCTCTATTTCTTCGTTGCATTCTGTTCTGAACGCCGCTTGCTCTGCCGCGATATGCTTTTTAACAAGCTTTCTTGCCACTGTTTCGGCGCAAGCGTCGGCTCTGGCGCGAGCTTCCTCCTCTGCACGGGCGATCAATACGCCTGCCTCCGTGCGGGCTTTTTCAAGTTCTTCTTCCGCGCTCGCCCTTGCCTCCGATATAATAACGTCTGCTTGCTTTTTAGCTTCTGCTATTATGGTTTGTGCGCCATTGCTCGCGCTTTCTATTATTTCCTCTGCCTTTTGCGAAGGATCTGCTTCCTTTTGCGCTTTCACCGCGCTCAAATGTGCCGAGCGCCCCCATTTTCTTATATTTTTCGCAACGGGCAAAGCCGTTTCCTTTCCGCGCACTATTCCCGTGAACAAATTGCGGTCTTCCCAAAAAAATCTCTTCGGAAGATACGGCACGTATTCGGTGTTTCTTATATCGCCCGCCGCGTTTGTTTGATAATATGCAGAAAGTTCCAGAAAAACGGCGTAGACTATTACGGGCACGTCCTTGCCGAGCTCTATAAGCTCATCCATAAGCGGGCAAAAGCCTTGCGTTTCCAGCTCGTATACTACAGCCTTGGTAAGATCTGCAAAATAATTTTTTGCAAAAGCGGCTTTTTCTTCTTCGCTAAGGGCGAAATATGCCTGGGTAAATCTTCTTCCGTCGGTCACCTTTGCTATATCATTATAAATTTCTATTGCACTTCTTTCGCTCATAATACTTCTCCTGCTTTATATAAGGTTTGAAATAATATCCGAGGTACTTTTTTCCCTCACACCGTCTTTATCGGACTCAAGACGTACCTTCAAGCTGTAATCCTCCTCTGCGGTAATACTTACCGTGCATCTTGCACCGGGAGTAACGTCGAAGGGGAGCCATATAACGGATTCGCACTCCTCTGTATCTGCCGTATCCGCATTTTTGTTCTTTTCGGCATAGCGGTATAGCTTCACCTGCAGGCACGCAGAATTGCTGTATATCACCGCTTTTTCGGAAGCGGCAGGGCGTTTTTCGCCGCATTTTATAAGAAATTTAACCTCACCCGCAAGCTTGTTCGGGGCAGGAAGCCATATGCCGTAGCAGCAATCCGTAAGCTGCTCCATAACGCTGTTGGAAGCGCCGTTTTTCTTTGCCGCAGGCTTTTCTTCTGCCTCCGCTTTGCCTTTTTCTCGTTTTTGCGTTATGCCGTATGCATACCTCGCCGCGCCGTAGGAAACGGCTTGGCTCGGGCGGTAGAGCACCACGGGCATGCTGCCCTCCAAAAGCTCTTCCAGCGTTCTTTTTACCATGGGCATTCTGGAGGAACCGCCCGAAAGCACCACACAATCTATTTTTATGCCGTTCTCCTCGGCGTTCTCCAGCACCTCCTGCACAAGCTCCAAAGTTTGTGTAATAAGGTATTCGCCCAGCTTTTCAAACCTTTCGCGCGTTATCGAAACATCCATATAGGTGTTGTCGAGCTGTATTTCCTGCACGCTTACTTCCTTGTCCGTAAGCTCTATCTTCGCATCTACAGCCGCTTTTCGCACGTTCTCCTTTTCGCTTTCCTTCGGCGTATAGCCGTGCTCCCTTTCAAGCAGCGTGCAAAATTCGCGGTAAATAAGCTCATCGAAATCCTTGCCGCCCACAGCGGGCAGGCCCGATTTCGTGTGCAAGCGGTAAGGCTCGCCCTTGCTGCTTGCCGTTACCACAGCAGTATCGAACGTGCCGTGCCCGAGATCGTATACGAGCACGGTAAAATCATCCTTCGTTATTTTTATTTCCTCGGGGGCAATGTTTTGCATATAGTACAGATAATCTATCGCCACGGCGGCAGGCTCAGGCAGTCGCCCTGCCACCCGTATTTTCTTGCCGCCCATATCTATGCTTTCTATGCTCCTCTGCATTCTTTCCAGCACCTCGGTGTCATCGGCAAACGAGGAAGGGAAAGTAAAAACAATATCGTAAACAGGCGCTCTGCCGGAATCCCCCAGCCTTTCGTGCGCCAAAGAGATAAGGTCCCTTGCGATAGCAGCGTATATTTTATCCGTTTCCACAAGCGGCTCTACGCCGGATATCGCCAAGTTTTTTTCTTTCAGCCTCGTTTTTACGGCGCGCACAAACCTTTCGGGGCTTCTTTTGCAGCGTGTTTGCTCCTCTACGGATTTGCCGCCGGAAAAAACGAGTATCGGTTCGCCGCTCGGCGCGCTTACAAAAGCCGTTGTTGGCATACCGAGCATTTCCAGCCCGTATCCGGTGGGAAAAAGAGTTTCGGGGTCTGCCGAGGCGCTGTACAGGCAAGAAATATAGCCAAATCCGTTGCCTATATCGCAACCCAATATAAAATTGCCGTTATTTTCAAAAGATTCCATTTTTTCTCCTTTTCTGCGACGCCGCAAACACTATCAGCTAAGGTTTTTCAGCTCCACGGAATGTGTTATGGCAGATTTCTTTTTGTTTTTGGGGTCATGTGCATCTATTATTATCACTCCACGCTTATCTACGTTAAGGCGCGATTCGCTCTTTGTGCCTATCGGCACGCCTCGCCCATGGTCTATTACCACCTTCATAATTTCCGTATAATCTCTTTCCACCTTGTTGGGGTCGGGGTGGCTGCCGTTGGCTTCGCAAACAGAAAAGCCGGAATATCTCTGCTTTTCGTGCAAGGTGTAGGAAGCCCTGTATTCACCGTAGAAAGGTATCTGCGTCCCGGCAGGGATATAAGTTTCTATATATCCCGCCCTGTCGTTTGCATCGTTGAAGAAACGCACGCCTATATCGTACATGGTTCTCTGAACCACGGCAGAGTTTACCGCGGGGTCGCGGTTTATCTCTTCCGCACCGTATCTCGCCGCGCCGTATGCAATAGCTCTGCTGGGGCGGTGCTTTATTATTCTGCCCTTAAACTGCGGAAGCGCTGCGGAAAGCTCCCTTTCCACCATGGGCATTTCGCAGGAGCCGCCCGTTATAAGAATAAATTCGGGCTGTTGGTTTGGGTGGTCGTTAAGTATGGCACGCGTTGCATCTATCGTCTGCATAAGCAAGGGTCTTGCCTTGCGCTCAAATTCTTCTCTTGTAACCTCTACGCCGAGGTAATCGCCGTCGTGCATAAAATTGGGCTCTGCCGCCGTATTTGTAGTAAGCGCTATCTTTACGTTTTCCGCCTCTTCTCTAAGCGCGGCAAGCTCTGTTGTCGTAAGCTCGTCATCGAGCTTGGATTTTATAAGCTCGAACACTATTTCGTCAAATTCCTTGCCGCCGAGCTTGCCCAGCCCGCGCGCATTTATTATGTCGTAGTAGTAAATTCCGCCGTTTGCGTTTTTTCTTCCTTTGGGGTATACGGAAACAAGCGCAAGGTCGAATGTGCCGCCGCCAAGGTCGTATGTAAGCACGGTTGTTTCCTTATCGCTGCGTGCGTGCTCCGCAAGGTAATCGAGCGCCGCCGCCGCAGGCTCGGATATAGTGCCGAAAACGCTGACGGTCGTGCCATCCTCCAGCTTCGCCTTTTCCGCAAGCTCTATCAAGCGTTGGCGCTGTGCACAAGTATACGTAGCAGGGTACGAAAGCGAAATCTTATTCGTCGTCATCTGGTAGCCGGACTGCAGCTCCTTGTTGGCTATTCTCACGCAGTGCTGTATGACCTCTGTAATAGCTTCGTCATAGGAAACGGTCTTGCCATCCAGCACGGCAGTTTCGCCCAAATGCCGTTTAAGGTAGCGCAGCCTGTTGGCAATAGGCTTTGCCCTTCTCTGCATGGCGTCCTCGCCGTACATAACGCCGAGCTTCGCCGAATAAAAATATACGCTGGGTATGCCGTAGCGGCATTTCGCAGGCATAAGGTCATGCACCGTGCCCCCCATTTTCGTGTTCATGTCAAAATCGGATATAAAGCAAGGAAACGAATTGTAGTTTCCGAAATCCAATCCTATAATAGGTTTGCTCATCTTTTCCAAACCTCCTCTTTAGAATATCTTTAAAATTGTCATTATATATAATTTTAACATATGCATGTATGCAAAGCAAGAGATAAAGGATAATAAAAGCAAAAAAATCCCAAAAGGGATTTTTTGCTTTACTTCAAAACCTGCTTTATTGCCCAAAGCTGTGTGCGTTTAGGCAATACGTTCAGCATAAGCAAAAGCGGATTGCGGTTTATGCTGTATGCAAATTTCGGCTTTTTTGCGCCGAGTATCTTCTGCGTTTTCTCGGCGATTTTTTCGGGCGGTACACACCTGGCCTCCACGCTTTCCACGATCTTTTTAAATCTTTCCGCGTTGCAGGCGTAAAGGCAAGTTTTGCGGCAAAACTCGTCGAGCGCATCTGTGGAAACGCCGAGCATACCTGTATCCACAGCGCCTGCACGGAGCACGGAAACGGAAATGCCGAGCAACTGCAGCTCCATTCGCAAGGAATATGCATATTTATCGAGCGCCGCCTTTGTTACGGCGTAGATCCCCGTGAAAGGCAGCGGGTCGAGCGGAGCAAGCTCGCTTGTGGTAATAACAATTCTGCTCCCATTCTTCAAAAGCGGGAGAAACGCCTTGTTCACGTTGAACGCACCGAAAAGGTTTACCTCAAACGCTCGCTCGAAGCGTGCGCTCTCTATTTCCACGAGCGAATCGAGCAGGTATATGCCCGCAAAATGCACTATGGCATATAGCTCGCCCGTAATTTCCCTCACCTTTTCAAACGCCGCGCGAACGCTTTCCTCGTCCGTAACATCTGTCTCCAGCGGCAACACGTTTTCTTCGGCTTCTTCCACCTTTTTATCCATAGCGAAAACGAAAAACCCCTGTTTTTTTAGCGTTTCCACGGTTTTGCGCCCCATACCGCCGTATGCGCCCGTTATGAGTATGTATTTCTTCATTTTCTGTATACCTTTTCCCAATAATTATCTGTGTCTACCCTCTTACCGGTTTCGAGGAAAGCTAAAAATTCGCCGTCGAACCGTTCTTCGCTTACAACTCCGCCTTCCACAAGGTCGTAATCGTAATACAATATCTCGCAATCTCGCCCGAAAGCGGCGCCATTCGGCAAAATGCGTGAAAAATTTCCCATCGCCGCCAAAACGGTGTCTTTTCTCATTTTTCCGCTTTTCAAGCCATCGCGCAGGAAAAGGCGCAGCCTTTCGTGAACGGATTCTTCGTTAAACGGCTTTTCCAGGCAATAGAGGTTCAGGCGGTATTCCACTTCTTTCATATCGCCGCCGCAATCCACAAGCTCGAGCACAATATTGGAAAGCGGCTCTTCTCTTTCCAGATACCCTCCGAGCCACTCGTCATATCCTTCCCAAAAGCCCGAAAGAAGCAATATTCTTTCAAAATATGCGTCCTCGCGCGTCATGTATCAGCTCCGTTAAAAACGTATTTATCCATTCTGCGGAACGCTTCTTTAACTCGTGAAAGTGGCAAAGCCAAATTAAGGCGAATGTGCGTGCTGCCGCCGTGCTGTCTGCCGTCCTGCCAAGCAACACCTACGTCGTGCCCCATTTTAAGAAGCTCGTCTAGTGTTTTGCCGTGCTCTGCAAGCCACTCGCCGCAGTCCATAAAAACCATATAGGTGCCCTGCGGTTTTGCCGCGCTCACACCTGCGAAATGACCGTTTATATAATCGCACGCATACTCCACGTTTGCGGAAAGCACGGAGTTAAGCTCGTCTACCCACTCGTGCCCCTCCTCCTTATATGCGCCGATGAGCGCGTGCATGGAAAGCACGTTCATAGAATTATAGTGGCAAAGCGAAGCCTCCTTTTTCACTCTGTCGTGGAGTCTTTTGTTGTATATTATGTGGTATGAGCCTATAAGCCCTGCAAGGTTAAAGGTTTTGGAGGGGGCGTAGAGCGCCACCGTGCGCTGTTTTGCGTCCTCGCTCACACTCTGCGTGGGAATATGCTTGCCGCCGAAAAGGATAATATCCGACCATATCTCATCCGACACAACGTAAACGTCGTGCTTTTTGTAAAGCTCCATAGCTTTTTCTATTTCCCATCTTTCCCAAACACGGCCCGTGGGGTTGTGTGGGGAGCAGAAAATGGCGGCGTGTATGCGGTTATTCACTATTTTTTCTTCCATATCTGCAAGATCCATGCGCCACACGCCGTTTTCGTCGCGCACAAGCGGACTTGCCACTATGTTATAGCCGGCGTTTTTCAGCGAACCCGTAAATCCCATATACGTGGGCGAATGCACGAGCACACTCTCCCCGCGGGAGCAGAAAGTGCCAAGCGCCGACATAAGCCCGCCCAAAACGCCGTTTTCGTAGCCTATGTGCTCGGGCAAAAGCCCCTCTGCGCCGTTGCGTCTTTTCTGCCAATCTATAATAGCATCGTAATATTCATCTCTTGTGGAATAATAGCCGAAAAGCGGGTGCTTCGCCCTTTCTATTATTGCCTCCGTAATAGTAGGTACTGTGGCAAAATTCATGTCTGCCACCCACATGGGTATGGCATCAAACCCTTCTTTCGGCGCTCCCGGTGCCCAGCCGCCGCCCAAAGCATCTATGGCGAGCGCATCCTTTCCCCGCCTGTCTATAATAGTTTCAAAATCGTATTTCATACATCCGCCTTTTTAATCCTTCCAAACAAAATTATAGTTTATGGCTTCGCCTCCATCCACGAGAATGCTCTGCCCCGTGCAGAATTTGTTCGTAACCGTAAGGAAATATGTCCATTCCGCCATTTCTTCGGGTGTTGCCCAGCGTCGCAATGGGGTTTCCTCCATGATCTGTGCCCACAGCACAGGGTCTTCCATAACACATGCATTAAGAGGGGTCAGCACGCCGCCCGGGTCCAGGCTGTTGCAGGTAGCGCCCCATTTTGCCACGCGCATGGCAACATTTTTCGTATATGCCAGCACACCGCCCTTGCTTGCGCAGTATTCGGGAAATTCCGCGCCCGTATGCGCGCTGGCAGAGCCGATATTAAGTATAGATTTTATGTTTTTTTGCACACCGTATTTTTCCGTTATATGAATGAGAGCTTTCAGGTTTATGTCTATATCGGCTTCATTCTGCGTGCCTGCATTGTTTACCAAAATTTCCACGCCGCCAATATCGGGCAGATGCCCGTGATCGCGCACGTCGCAGGTATAATGCACATAATTTGCGTGCGATATACTCTGCTCCTGCCTGTCTATACCGAAAACCTCGTGGCCTTGCGCCAGAAAATGCTCGGCAATAGCTTTTCCTATGCCCTGTGTTGTTCCCGTAACCAAAACCTTCATATATTTATCTTTTTCCTTTCGCAATATAATCGAGATATTCCTTGCCGACGCGCCCCAAACGCCATTTTTTTACAATACGGTAGCCGATGGGCGAAAAGGCTATTTCCATAATAAGCTCTGCCACAGCGCCCGTGAGCGCGCAGGTAGCGCACTGCAGCACTGTCCAATGAAATCCTCCCCAAAAAACAGGAGCAAAACCGACGAAAACTATTACCGAAAAAATAAAGTTATCCAAAAACTGCCCTATAAAAGTGGAAACGTACGTCTGCACAGCATAGGCAAGCTTGCCGTCGGGGTTAGCCTTAAACGCCCTGCCGATAGAAAAATTCAAAATATTATTTATAACTGCAGAAGCCAGGAAAGCCACCGTGCTACCCAGCAAAATAAACCACGTGCCGCCGAAAATAGAGTTGAACTCGCTGTAATCGTTCGCATTTGAAGGTATCGCACTTGCCACGAAAAAAATAAGGCAGGTAAGCAGATTTATGCCCGAAGCAAGTATGGAAATTTTTGTGCTCGCCTTGGGGCCGAAATGCTTCGTTATTATGTCCATACACATAAACGAAAGCCACGAAATAAGTATACCGCCATCCAGCGCTATCCAATCAAGCTGTAAAAGTGTTTTGTTTGCCAGCAAATTCATGCATATAACGCTCACCGCAAAAAGCGATACGACCGTTGCCGGTATACAGCGCAAAAGCATTTTCGTTTCTTTTTTCTCTTTTATTATCCATTCCTTTATTTTTGACATATCAAGCTCCTCTTTTCACCCTTGCTTCACGCAAAACGGTGATACAGTCTTATTGTAACACAAAACAAAAATTATTGCAATATCCTTGAATTCGTGGTAGAATAAATATCATCATTCTGTAAAAAGGAGACGGCGTATGAAAAAGAAGCTGACCATAGGTATTCTCGCGCACGTGGACGCAGGCAAGACCACGCTTTCGGAAGCCTTGCTCTACGTTTCGGGCAAAATACGCAGGCAAGGGCGCGTGGACCACGGCGACACCTACCTCGACACAAACGCCGTGGAGCGCGAGCGCGGTATAACCGTTTTCTCCAAGCAAGCGCGTTTTTCCTACCGCGAGTGCGATTTTATTTTGCTCGACACCCCCGGGCACGTAGATTTTTCCGCAGAAACAGAGCGCACGCTCGCCCTGCTCGATTACGCCGTGCTGCTCGTAAGCGCGCCGGACGGCGTGCAAAACCACACACGCACGCTTTGGAACCTGCTGGAATTTTACGGTGTACCCACTTTTATATTCGTAAACAAAACCGATATTTGCATAAAAACCAAGAAGGAGCTGGAGGAGGAGCTTTGCCATGCGCTTTCGCCAAACTGCGTTGCTTTTTTCGAAAACCAAACAAAAGCGGAGCTCGATGAAAAGCTCGCGCTATTAAACGAAGAGCTTTTGGAAGCCTTTCTTGCCGAAGAGCCTGTCGCGGAAAGCGATATTGCCGAGCTTATATCGGAAAGAGCGCTGTTTCCCTGCCTTTTCGGCTCGGCGCTGCGCAATACGGGCGTGGAGTTCCTTTTGGAAACGCTGGAAAAATACACTTTTATGCCCGAATACGGAGAAAAGTTCGGCGCAAAGGTATATAAAATAGCCTACACAGGCGGCACTCGCCTGACTTATATGAAAATAACGGGCGGCACGCTCCGCGCGCGCGACGAGCTTGCCTACACCGCGCAAAACGGCGAAAAACTTTCCGAAAAGGTAAGCTTTTTGCGCCTGTATTCGGGCGAAAAATTCGAGCAAGCGGAAACAGCCGCGGCAGGCGAAATATGCGCCGTGGCAGGGCTTAGCGCCACGTATGCGGGCCTTGGCTTTGGCGAGGAAACGGGCGGCGAAAAGCCCGTGCTCGCCCCCGTGCTTTCCTACCGCATAGTTTTGCCCGACGGGTGCGACACGGGCGTGTACTATATGAAGCTGAAGGAGCTTGAGGAGGAAGAGCCCTCGCTACACCTGCGCATAAACGAGGAGCTCGGCGAAATAGAGGCGGAGCTTATGGGCGAAATAGGCGCAGAGCTCCTGGCGCGCCGTATTCACGAACGCTTCGGCATAAAATGCGAATTTGACGAGGGCAAAATACTCTACAAAGAAAAAATTTCCGAAAAAGCTCTCGGCATAGGGCATTTCGAGCCGCTTCGCCACTATGCGGAGGTTCAGCTGCTAATGGAGCCTTTACCGAGCGGTATGGGGCTTATAATCGACGCAAACGTGCCCGAAAACACGCTCGCGCAAAACTGGCAGCGGCTTATACTTTCCCATCTGTATGAAAAAGCACACCGCGGCACGCTCGTGGGCGCAGAGCTTACCGACACAAAAATAACCCTTGTGGCAGGCAAAGCACACCAGAAGCACACAGAGGGCGGCGATTTCCGCGAGGCGACACTGCGCGCCGTGCGTTGTGGGCTTATGCGCGGCGGCTGTACACTTTTGGAGCCGTACTATAAATTCCGCCTGGAGGTACCGGGCGAAAACGTGGGGCGCGCAATGGCAGACCTGCAGGCACGCTCCGCCGAATTTTCTCTTGAAGAAGCCGACGGTGAATTTACAACGCTTTGCGGCAGAGCTCCCGTTGCCGCCCTGCGCGGCTACGTGCGCGAGGTCATAGCCTACACGCGCGGAAAAGGCAAGCTTTCATGCACGTCCGATGGCTACGAGCCATGCGAAAACGAAGCGGAGGTTGCCGCAGAATTTGCCTACGACCCGGAAGCGGACGTGGAAAACACGCCGCATTCCGTTTTCTGCGCAGGCGGCGCAGGCTTCATAGTACCGTGGCAAGAGGTAGAGGAATATAAGCATTTGGACGCAAATTACGTTCTCGCGCCCGAGGGGCAGACTGTTATGCCAAAGCCTGCAGTTATAGCTAAAAAATACCGCCTTGGAGAGGATGAGCTGGAAAAAATAATGTTCCGCCTTTTCGGCGATGGCTCGCCTCGAAAAGCGGGAGGCAAGCGCGTGGTTTCGGCAGAAAAAGCGGAAAAACCGAAGAAAAAAGCGGCAAAACCCATGCGCCATATGATAATAGTAGACGGCTACAACGTAATATACGCTTGGGAAAGCCTTAAAGCCATAGCGGCAGAAAACCTTGAGGACGCGCGCAAAACGCTTATGGATATACTTTCCAACTACGTGGCATTTACGAAAAAGGAGCTCGTGCTCGTTTTCGATGCCTACCGTGTTAAAGACGGCAGAGGCAGCGATTTTTCGCACGACGGTTTTCGCGTGGTGTTCACGAAGCAAGACGAAACGGCAGATGCGTATATCGAAAAGATGATGCACGAGCTCGGCCCGGATTACAGTATACGCACCGTCACGGGCGACAGACTCGTACAGTTTGCGGCGGTCCACTCGGGCGTGCTTCGTATGACCCCCGGGGAATTTGAAGCGGAAGTAACGCGCGTGGGCACAGAAATAAACGATTTTCTGAAAAAGCTGGAAGAAAACAGATAAAAAAACGGAAGTGTGCAACTTCCGTTTTTATTTTTTCATCTTTTTCTCTTCTGCCGTCATAACCTTTAAAATTATCGGGCGGTTGTACCTTTGCAATATAACAAACAACGTATCGAAAAGTGCCGCCAGCACCGATGTTATCAGGAAAACCCAAAGCTCCCCGAACGGTATGGAAAAAAACAGCGGCACAAAGCTGAGAAGCGCTATAATTTCGTGAACGACCTCCGCTTGGCAAGTCGCCATAGCAATTTCGCGCCAGGAATGAAGCTCGCGCGAAAAGGTTTCGGGCGAATACGTGGGCACGTGCTCGCGCCAAGAGCGCACGCGGAGAAAGAGATACAGCTTCTTTTCAAACCTACGCGCGCGAAACCACGGGTTTTGCAGGTTCATTTTATTCCGAAACAAGGCGTTCAGCGTGTGTCCCACCGCAAGCCGCATAGCAAAATGATAAAAGACCGTGCCAAAGGTTATAGCAAAGCTGAAAAACACGCCGATACCCGAAAAACCGTACCAAACGGCAAAAACAAGCGTCAAAGCGCCGCTTATCGCAGTAATCCATTTCATTCCTCTCGCCATATACTTTCCTCTTTCCGCGCTTATTATAGATATTTTACCATATCAAAAGCTTAAATACAAGAAAAAACCGCCTTTCGGCGGCTTTTATCAGTTAAAATATTCGCTTACGTCTGTTTTATCGTTCAAATGCTTTCTGACACGAACGATTACAGAGCTGTCTGCTTGTTCCGCAACCCCTAAAATCTGGTAGCGGGTCTTATTCTTTTCAAGCTCTTTTTTGTATTTTTCAACCTCTTCAAGGTTGTATTTGAGCTGGGCTTCCTTGCTGAAACCGCAGTCTTCCTTCTGCAAAAATACGAGAGTCTGAAGAATACAGCCTGATTTTACACGCTTCATAAAAACACCTCCTTCGGTTCGATAGAACGGCAAATTTATCCGACCTTTGATTCAGAGAGATGTGCTCGAGCTGTGAAAGTGCCTCCGTTTGCCGCGTTTGGGCACGCTGATATTCACTCCCGTGGTAAATTTCTTACACGCTTATTTTAACATATTTTTGCAAAAAATTCAAGAAATAAAGGGCGAAAAATTTTCGCCCTTTATCTGTTTAAACCGCAAAATCCTGTTTGTTTTTTCTTTTTTTGGGTTCGGGAAGATCCGCCGCCACCGCCGCAAAAAGCTTTGCGAGAAACGTGCTATCCTCAAAGTTTCCCACGCGGAGCATGGGCTTTGCGCCCTCATAGGGCAGTTCGTACGCCGCGCCGGGCATAAGCGCCACCGCCGAGGGCGTGGGCTTTACAAGCACGCGGTTGTCGTAAATGCCACCCACGACCTTTCCACAGTAATAAAGCACGTATTCACCCATCATCGCACGTGTGGAAAGCCCGCCGCACGAATCGAGCACGAGGTTTAAATATTCCTTACTGCTCGGCATATGTTTTCTCCCAAAAAATCACTTCTTCCACACGCACACACGGTTTTTGCCGGGCTTGAGGCACGCAAGTGCGCCTACAGCGGGCAATTTTTCGCCAAGAATGTCTGTGTCGATTACCACGCGCGAGCCATCGGGCGCGTCATACGGGCATTCCGTTATACGCGGCAAGCCGAGCTTTTCTGTGGTGATGACCTCGGGCGTGAGCGCGCCGAACGAAGCGTCGAGCGTTATTTCCAGGTAAACGCCGTCCGCCTCCTCCACAATTTTTGCCTCCGTAGCAAGTGCTGTGCTTGCGCTCGCTGTATCGCACTCGCAAGGCACTACACCGTCGCCGTAGTAGTTGTTCGCCGTGTACACCGGCTGTGGGATCTTGGCGTAGTTTTCCACGTCGCATTTGCCGTGAACACGCCATACCGTTTCAAGGTATTCCTCTAAAGAACCGGCACAACCCTCGTACATAGGCAAACCGGGTATAAATTTTTTGTTTTCTTCCGTTTGGTTATTTGCGAAAATGTTGTTATAGAAACGGTCGTCCGCGCTGTAAACGAGCGTGCAACCCGCAATTTCCGTGCTGTGTGCAAGGTGGTATGGCGTGGCGCGGTCCAGAACCTCGTATTTGTACATACCGCCGAGGAAAATATTGTTCACGTATGCGCCGCCCTGCGCCGCGTTCTGCAAGCCCTGCTCCGAGCCCAGAATGTTGTTATCCACAATATGCGGTCCGTGCGTTACCTCTATTTTAACGTCTATTTCGTTATCGTGGAAAAGGTTGCAGGAAAGGCGTGTGCCCTGCACCTGCCAATCCAGCCACGTGCCCATAGCGCAGTGGTGCATATGATTGTGGTGAATGTACGTATCGATGGGCGCATGGAGCTTTATCGCGCCACGTTCATAGCCCCAAAACTCATCGCGTACACCGATGTTGTATATTTCGTTGCCGTAAATTTCCGAAAAAGCGCCGCCCATATGGCCCACTATGCCGCTTTGACCGCAATCGTATATTACGTTGTTGCGTATGATGTGCGAGCCTATCTTCTCTTTACACCAGCCCTCGCGCAAGCCGCGGAACATCGCCTCGAACTGGTAGCACATAGCGCCCTTTCTGCGGTATTTTGTATATGCATTTTGCTCGAAGGAAAAGTTTTTGCCTACGCTGAGCCCACAGCAACGGGCATCGTGTATTACGTTGTTTTCGATGATCCAGCCCTTCGACCAGTTCACGCCCAGCGCGCCAAACTGCTCTACCGTGGGCGGTGCCCAAGGCGTTGCCGCGTGGCAAAGCTCGAAACCGCGCACGGTTATATAGTTCACACCCGTATGTTCGGGATAGAAGCAGGTTTTGCGCACGTTTATTTCTATTTCGGCTTTTTCCGCGTCTTTGCCGCCGAAGTTCGCCCATATTTCTGTGCTTTCCGCTTCTACGCTTGCAAGCCAGCTCATAGGCGTGGCTTTAAGCTCGTCGAAGCTGAGCGCTTCCGTAAGCGCCTCGCCGTCTATGTATACCGTGCCGAGGTGACGCATACCGAGCCCCGTAACAGGGTCCAGCGGGCGTGCCATCCAGTCGCCGTCGAGTAGCTCTGCATAGGGGTTGAAGCCGCCGAAAAGCGCGTTTTTCACTCTCGCTTGCCACACTTCCCCTCTGCGCACCCAGCCCGAAACCACCTCCGAGCCTTTTATAATAACCTTTTCCCCGTCTGCCGCGGTGTATGTTATTCTGCCGAATTCTCCGCGCGCGCCGTGTGCGGGGCGCACTGTTTCGCGGTACACTCCCTCGTGCACCACAACGGTATCACCCTCTTCGGCTATCTGTGCCGCGCGGTTTATTGTAAGGAACGGAGCGTTTTCCGCGCCCGTATTTTTATCGTTTCCGTTTTTTGCTACGTGATATATCATAACATTTCTCCGTTTATTTAAGTCTTACACGCACTTTTCCCGCACAAATTCCCTCTATAGGACCTGCCGTGGGGTGTACCCCTCTCTTTGTACCGAGCATATCATAGTTTACACATATGGGCGTGCCGTCGGGGTTTTCATATGCCGCCTCTACTATTCTCGGTATGCCGAGGCGCTCTGTGGTGACTTTCTCTGCCTTTATGCTGTCGAAAGCCTCATCGAGTGTCATTTCAAGGTAAACTGCGCCTTCTTCCTCTACTATCTGTGCGCTTACAGCAAGTTCCGTTTTAACAGATGTCACATCGCGCTCGTATGCGCTCACACCGTCGCCATAGTAGTTGTGTGCCATAAACACGGGCTGTTCCTCGCGCTCGTAGTATTCCACGTCGCCCTTGCCGTACTTTGTCATAACCGTGTTTATATACTCTTCCATGCTGTCGGGGAAACCTTCATACATACCCGTGCCGAGCTTGTATCTTTCGTTTTCTTCGCCCATAGTGTTGGCAAAAATATTGTTATAGAAACGCTCGTCGCCGCCGTATGTAAGCGAAAAACCCTTTATCTTCGTGCTGTGCGGCAGGTGGTAGGGCGTGGAACGCTGAAGTACCTTGTATTTATATATACCGCCGAGGAAGAGGTTGTGCGCGTATGCAGTTCCCTGCGCCGCGTTGAGAAGGCTCTGGGGCGAGCCGAAAATATTGTTGTCCACAAGGCACGGGCCGTGCGTTACCTCAAGCCAGAGGTCGCTCGTATTGTGGTGGTAGAGGTTGGCGTAGAGGTGTATGCCCTGCGCCTGCCAGTCCAGCCAAGTACCCATAGTGCAGTTGTGGATATGGTTGTGGTGTATCTGCGTATCGAGCGCGGCGTGCAGCTTTATGCCCGCTATTTCATAGCCGTAATATTCGTGGCGTCTGCCTATGCCGTGTATATCGTTGCCGTATATCTCCGAAAAAGCGCCGCCCATATGGCCCACTATGCCGTTCTGACCGCAATCGTAAATCACGTTGTTGCGTATAACGTGCGAACCCACGTTTTCGCGGCTCCAGCCTGCGTCAAGCGCCTCGAAAACCGCTTCCATCTGGTAAACGTAGCCCGCTTTTCTGTGGTAACGGTTATAGAGCTGGTCGTTTACGGAGGCGTATTTGCCCACGCAGATACCGCACGTCTTTGCATCGTGAACGGTGTTTTCTTCAATTATCCAGCCCTTTGCCCAATTTACGTTTATAACGCCCATCTGCCCGGACGTCGGCGGCGACCAGGGGTTAGCCACCTGCGCCATCTCAAATCCGCGCACGGTTATGTAGTTCACGCCCGTTTTCTCGGGGCAAAAGCAGGTTTTGCGCACGCTTATTTCTATTTCGGAATTTTCCGCATCCTTTTCGCCGAAGTTCGCCCATATCTCTGTTTTATCGCCGACAGTAGCATACCAGCTCATCGGTTTTTCTGCAAGCTCTTCTTTATAGGAAACCTCCAAAAGCGCCTCGCCGTCTATGAACACGCAGCCCGTGTGGCGCAAGCTCTTACCTGTGGCAGGGTCCAGCGGCTTCTGCATCCAGTCGCCGTCTATAAGCTCGGCGTAAGGGTTCCACTCTCCAAAAAACTCATTTTCCACGGAAACGTGCCAAAGCGCGCCATCGCGCCCCCATCCCGTAACTATTTCAGAGCCTTTTATAACCGCTTTTTCGCCTTCTGCTGCTTCGTACGTAATTCTGCAAAATTCGTTTCTCGCTCCGCGCGCGGGGGAAACCGTTTCGCGGTACACGCCCTCGTGAACGATGACGGTATCGCCCTCGTCGGCTATCTGAGCCGCGTGGTTTATTGTAAGGAACGGCGCTTCTGCCGTGCCTGCGTTTATGTTGTTGCCGTTTTTTGAAACGTGATATATTGCCATAATTTTAATCCTCTCTGTAGAAGTTATATATATAAATTTACCATAGTTGCGGCTAAATTTCAACATTTTTTGTGCTTTATACTTGTTATTTATTTGGCAAAGTGATATTATGTAGTTAAGAGGTGATATATTTATGAAAAATCTTCTGAACTTACAAAAACCCAAAATGATGCTGGAAGCAGACGCAGGCGGAAAGGGGCAAAAGCTTTTTGCGGAAATAGGTATCTTCTTTGCTATTTTCCTTATAGCAAGCACTGTGCAAAGTATGCTTTCCACAGTACCTATGATGGTCGTGATGTTTACAAGCAGTTCCTTTCGAGAACTCATAGAGGCAGCATCCTCGGGCGGAGAGATAGATATCGAAGGCTTTGTAAACTCCGTTATGGCACACCCTGCCATAATGATAATATCTCTGCTCTCCACAGCAGTGACTATCGCCGCGGTAATACTATACGTTGTACTTATTGAAAAACGCAAGGTCCGCACGCTGGGGCTTACGAAGCGCGCGCTGTTTTCGGAATATTTTATAGGCCTTGGCATAGGGCTTCTTATGTTTGGTGCAGTGGTGCTTCTGGGCGTGATTTTCGGTGCATTTTCCTTCGTGGGCGTAAGCCAAACGTTGGTAAGTGCCTTGCCTGTTATAATAATAACTTTTATAGGCTTCCTTATCCAGGGTGCAAGCGAAGAAATTCTCTGCCGCGGCTACTTCTGTGTTTCTGTGGCTCGCAAATCCACCATTTGGGCGGCTGTGCTCGCAAACTCGCTCGTTTTCGCGTTTTTGCACATTTTTAACCCCGGCATTTCCCCGCTGGCAATAGTAAACCTTGCCTTATTCGGTATTTTTGCCTCCGTTTATATGATAAAACGCGGCAATCTTTGGGGCATATGCGCCATTCACTCCATTTGGAATTTTGCGCAAGGAAATATTTTCGGCTTACAAGTAAGCGGTATGGAGCAAAGCTCTACCTTCTTCGTCTTCACACAGAGCGAGGGTATGGGCATTTTAAACGGCGGTTCTTTCGGCCCCGAAGGCGGCTTGTGCGTGACGATAGTTCTCGTAGCGGCAACTGCAATAATGCTCTTTACCAAAAACAAAGATAAAGGCTTTGAAAACGAATAAAAAAGAAAAACCTCGGTTTAGATTTATTCTCATAAGGATGTTTACAAAATTGTAGGGACCGGCGTCCTCGACGGTCCGCGACACATAATTTTCGGCAGAGATGTTGTTTTCTCTGCCGATTTGTGTTATAATGAGGCTATCGAAAAGCCTCCCTCCGAGAGGGAGGGGGACCGCGATAGCGGTGGAAGGAGCCTGCGTGGCTTTAGATTTGTACTAACTTCATTGTAACGCGCTCTCCCTCACCCGACTTCGTCGGGAGCTCCCTCCCGGAGGGAGCCTTTGGACGTGCGCAACTTTAGGGGTATGGGCTTTGCCCTGTGCCTTTGTATTACAAAGGCGAAACTGGCGAAAAATAGTTATATAAACAATAGCAGAAAGGGCATTAACTATGATAGATCAATTTCATAAGTATTGTTGGCACGACGCGGATATTGAAAAAATCGAAATATCATCGAACCAAATTAGTATTATGATCAATCATGATGATTATGGAAATTCAATCAAAATACTTTGTAATGACGTAGTGGGATTAACAGAACTATGTATGTGGGAAGATACGATTATAAGTGACGCAACACTGGAATATGTAAAAGGTGAACTGCCCAACTTTTTGCAAAAAATAAAGGATGCTCATCCGCTTAACAGTGAGTTTTATGATAACCAACCAATAAGAAACAACTTGCTGTGTCTATCAATAACACTGGTAAACGATATTGTTTTTAACATATATTGTTATAGTGTAGAGATTTATGAATAATTAAGGTTTAACCAACTGTTATAAAGAAGACCCCCGACAGATTATTTACAATCTATCGGGGGTCTTCTTTGTTTATTGCAGAGCAATTTTATTATTGCAAGTAAACTTCCTTATGAGAACCAGCATTTTTTCCGAGGTTTTATTTTTTATTCTTATTTTGCTCGGTTTCCGAGGAAATCACCGATTTTTTCGCAAGCATCCGCAAGTATTTCTGCCTGCGGCAGGTATGCTATTCTGAAGTGGTCTGCCGTGGGCATGTTAAAGCCGCCGCCGTGTGTTACGAGAATGTGCTTTTCGCGCAGGAGCTCGAAAGCGAACTGCTCGTCCGTTTCAAAGCCAAAGCGCTTCAGATCCACCTTCGGGAAAACGTAGAGCGCGCCTTTCGGCTTAACAACGCTCACACCGGGTATTTTGGAAAGACCGTTGCAAACAGCCTCTCTCTGCTCGTAAAGCCTGCCGCCCGGCACGATGAGCTCGTTTGTGGATTCGATGCAATCGTCCATAGCCGCGGGGATAATCGCCTGCGCGGGAACATTGGAGCAAAGACGAGTGGACGTGAGGAGCTTGATACCGTCGAGGAAGCCTTCCGCGCCCGCTTTGTTGCCGCAAATGCAAAGCCAACCGCTGCGGAAACCGCAAACGAGGTGGGATTTGGAAAGCCCGTTGTAGCTTATTGTAAGCAGATCGGGTGCAAGAGATGCGAGGGCAACGTGCTCATGGCCGTCCATAACGATTCTGTCGTAAATTTCATCTGCGAAAAGAATGAGGTGGTGTTCCCTTGCAAGGTCTGCAATCTTTTCGAGTATTTCTCTGGGATAGAGCGCACCCGTGGGGTTGTTCGGGTTGATAACGAGAATACCCTTCGTTTTGGGTGTTATTTTTTTGCGCATATCCTCTATGTCAGGAAACCATTCGGAGCTTTCGTCGCAAATATAGTGAACAGGTTTGCCGCCGGACATAGAAACCGCAGATGTCCACAAGGGGTAGTTGGGGCAAGGAACGAGAATTTCATCGCCCTCGTTGAGAAGCGCCTGCATCGTTGTTATAATAAGCTCGCTCACACCGTTGCCAGTGTAAATATCGTCCACAGAGGCACAAGGAATATTTTTCTTTTTGCAATATCTTAAAATAGCTTCGCGGGCAGCGAGAAGACCTTTGGAATCGCTATAGCCCTGCGTATCCATAACACAGTTAACAAAAGCATCGGAAACAGCCTTGGGCGTTCTGAAGCCGTATACGGCAGGGTTGCCTATATTAAGTCTTAAAACCTCAACACCGCTTGCCATCATTTTCTGTGCTTCCTGCATAACAGGGCCGCGTATGCCGTATGAAACCGCGCTTAGCCTGTCTGCTCTATTATATATTTTCATATTTTCCTCCCTGATATAATTATCCACATTTTCAGTTGGTATTATTATAGTAACATTTTTTTCGCATTTCTGTCAAGAAAAAAATATGATTTAGGTGTGATTTTTATATCACAAGCTCATTTTCCGAGCAATATTTTCGCTTTAAGCACCGCTGTCTGCGTTTTCGCATCGGGTATTTCGCCGCGCAGTATCATATCCACAACCTCGGCAAAAGGCACTTTCACAACGTCGAGAAACTCGTCTTCGTCCAGCTCCTGTTCGCCTTTCCGAAGCCCTGTGGCAAGGTACATGGCTATTTTTTCGCTGAGTATGGCGGGCGATGGGTAAAGATCGCCCAAAAATGTGAATTTTTCGGCGGTATATCCCGTTTCCTCGCGCAGCTCGCGCTTTGCCGCCGAAAGCACGTCCTCCCCTGCGCTGTCGAGCTTGCCTGCGGGTATTTCCCAGATAACCTCGTCAAACGGGTAGCGGAACTGGCGCTCCATTATAATCTCGCCCTCGTCCGTCACGGGCACTACGCAAACAGCGCCGTTGTGCAGGCAGACCTCGCGCGTGGCTGGCGCGCCGTTTGGCAATGTTACGCTGTCGCGCACCAAATGTACTATATGCCCCGTAAAAATTTCTTCGCGCCCGGTCTTCGTTTCCTTAAGCTTTTCGTAAAGTTCGTTGTTTTTCATATTTTCACCTTAATTATGTATTTTTCACTTTTTCATATTCCCAAGAAGAAAAATCCGTTGTATTCTTCTGCCGCCCCCGCAAGCCATTTTATAAGCGGCTCGCTGTACGGCGGCTTGTCTTTTTCCAGCCTTTTCAAAATTTTCGCCGTTTCCTCTTTCGTATAGTAGTTCACGCCGAAATAGCAAAAATCGCTTGTGCCGTTCGGCGCGTGCGTGGGCGAAAGGTAGGAAAGATAATACTCGAAAAGCCTTGCATCGTCGTCTATATGCACAAGCAAGGAATCCTCCTGCCAATAACCGTAGCCCTCTTTAACCAAAACGTCGGTCGGCATGTCTTTTTTGCAATACTGAAATTCATAGTATGCGGAAGTGCCGCTTTTCTTCTGCGATATGGGCAAAAAAATGCCGTTTTCTTCATATTTCATAAGTTTTTCCATAAACGGCTTTGCGCGCGCGGCGAGCGTAAACTTTGTTTCGCCCACGGCAAGCTCGGCGGCGGTTTTGCCTTTATATTCACCGTATGCAAGCGAAATTTCGCCGTTTTCGAAAGCATAACAGCCTATGTCGCACTCGCCTAAATTCAGCACGTTATCGAAAAGGCGCATAATGCGTATTTCGCCGTTACATTCAAAAATGCAAACGTCCTTGTTTTTGAATTTGCGGTCTGAGCTGTCGTAACATTTTGTTACGATATACGGCTCTCGCAAGCCGTAAAACTCACGCAGATGCTCCGCGGCTTTGCGTGTGATTTCGTGCAGACGCGCGCGGCGGATGCTTTTAAGTTCTTTTGTCGCTTTTTCCTGCAATTTCACAAAAGGCGTGGCGGCAAGAATACCGGCAATCACGGCAAGTATTATAAACACGAAAAACATCGCAAGTTTAAACACCGCTTCTAAAACAATATGAATAATATTCACAAAAAGAAGCTCTGTTTCGGGCAAATTAAATGAACGAACCAAATACCGAAGCAACACAGAAACAGCTATGCCGGAAATCCACCCGAGAGCAGTAGAGGCGATACCCCAAAATTTTTCTTTATGCAAAAGCTTTTTGCCGCGTTCGTCAAGCTCGGCAAGCTCTGCCTTATAGATTTCTTTTGCGGTTTTATTTGCCTTTTTCGTATGAGGATATTTAAAATATCTCATATTATCATCTCCTTGTTTTTTGAAAATAACGGCGGGAGCAAAGCCCCCGCCCTATATCCGTTGCTTAATTCCGCATTTTATTCCGCATCCGTGCTTGTTTCGTATTCCGAAAGAACCTCTTTGAGCAGCTTGGGGTTATCCGTCATGATGCAGTCGCAGCCGAGCTCTATGAGCCTGCGCATTTCGTCGGCGTCGTTTATAGTCCAGTACTGAACGGCAACATTTCTTCTGTGTGCAGACTGGATTATGGGAGCTTTATCGAGATAAAGCGTAATGCCGAGGTCGTAGCTCGTGGGGATCTGGAGGCAGGCAAAATCGCTGTTATCGAAGATGTTTACACCGAGCGCTGTTGTAAGCACAAATTTTGCCGCCGTGCCCGTGGGCGCACCGCGAAGAAGCTCGGGGTACTTTGTTTTAAGCTCTGTTTCTATTTCATCGTGGAATGTGCCCACAACAATCTGGTCCATATATTTGGGGTAAGCCTTGAGCGTATTGTAAAGAATTTCGCAAGCCTTGTAGCCAAGCTCGCCGCTGTTTTTGATTTCAACTATAAAGAGAAGGTCGGGGTGCGTTTCGTAAAATTCCGCAAACAGCTTGTCTACCGTGGCGATCTGCAAGCCCTTGCCGGCGAGGTCTGTTTCGTCCTTATAAATTCTTTCGCCGTTTTCATCCTCGAAATAGTAACCGAAGTTATACTGCTCCAGCTCTGCAAGCGTCATATCGGAAATATAATGTCTGTTTTTCTTGTCGTCGCAAAGTTCCTCTACCTCTTCGAGCGAAATATCGCCGTTTATGTTGCACGTTTCGTCTATGTAAGAGTCGTGGTTGTAAACGAGGTAGCCGTCTTTTGTAATGTAAAGGTCGCTTTCGATAATGTCTATGCCTATGTTTTTTACAGCCTCGCGGAAGGCAAGCATAGTGTTTTCGGGGTTGTTGTCGCCGCCGCCGCGGTGCGCCGCTATCATAGGCAGTTCGCCCTCGCCGACGATAAAGGGGTTATTCGCCACATTTTTCTTCGGGGGTATCGCATTTATAATGATCATAAATGCAAATATGGCGAGAAATATTCCGCCCACTATCTTAAGCCCCAAGTGTTTTTTCTTTTTTTGGTTTTCCATAATTATTTTCTCCTTTAAAATTATTTATAAATTTTCGAGCAGAGCCGCACAGCCCTCGTAAATATCGCGGTAGGCTATATCGAAGCGGGCTGTGTACCAAGGGTCGGCAACGTCGCCGCCGCGCGCCGTGTATTCCATAAGCTTGTGTACTTTCCCCTCCGGGTCGCCGCCGAGCATTATGCGCATATTGCGCACGTTTGCGCTGTCCATGCCCACAAAAAGGTCGTATTTTTCGTAATCCTCGCGGCAAAGGCGCACGGAACGCTTTCCCTCGCAGGAAATGCCGTGGGCAGCGAGCTCCTCGCGCGCGGGGGCATAAACACGGCTGCCCTTGCCGTTCCACACGGTTTCATCGCTCGTGGCAGAGGAAGCAACGAAAAACTCCGCCTCTCTGCCAGCTTTTGCCGCCAAATCCTTAAAAATAAACTCTGCCATCGGGCTGCGGCAAATATTGCCGTGGCAAACGAACATAATTTTAGTCATCTTCACGCCCATTCAAATTTCGTGTCGCCGGCGCCGATCTCGAAGTGGTATTTTACTATACCGAGGTCCATTTTTGCGTATCTTGCGGCGGTCGCCTCTGCTTTAACCTTGTTATCTGCCAAAAGCGTGAACTTGAACGCCTGCTGGTTTATCGCCGTGGGCGCTGTAAGCGCCGCCTCCATAGCCTTGCCGAACCATTCGGGCATTTCGCCCTCACACGCGCAGAGCGCTTCCATGGGCTTGTTTCTGTGGGGCTTGCCACAGTGCACACCATAGCCCAGGGCGATAACCGCCTGCACCTTTTCGCCTTCACGAAGGTTTGCGGGCACGGCTTTTTTGCTGTACGTGAGCACCACCCAGCACGTGTTAAGTCCCAAAGTCTGCGCGTAAAGCACGAGCTTTTCGCCGAAATAACCTATTTCTTCATCCTTGCCATCGGGCGCGGAAATGCAAAAATAGTTTGTACAGCCCGAAAAATGGCCGTATTTTGCGAGCGTGCCCGAAAAAGCCTTCGGCTCATCGAGAATAAGCTCTATATTAAGCCCGCTTTCCTCGCGCAAAGATGCTATTTCTGTTTGCAAAAGCAAAATTTTTTCTGCTTCTATGGGTCTATCCGTGTATTTGCGCACGGAATGGCGCTCTGCCATTGCTTCATAAATCGTCATAATTTTTCTCCTTTCCGCTTTCTTAAAAGAAAGCTCGGCAAAGAATTTTAATAAAACCTCGCCCTTTGCCGCGGCGATATTTCTTTGTTTAAATCAATACTGCTTTCCAACGCGGAACAGCTTACAAAAATTCTTTTTTATGCTCCTCAAAAAAATCGTGGTATATTTTTACGTTTTCAAGCTCTGTCCACTTTCTTTCCTCCGCAGGCACAGCATCGAGGTCGTAGATTTTCGCGCCATTAAGCGAAAGCAAGAACGGGGAATGAGTGGATATTATAAACTGGCAGCCGAAGAAACGCGCGCTATCCGAAAGAAAAGCCGCAAGCTCTCGCTGAAGCTTTGGGGAAAGACTGTTTTCCGGTTCGTCGAGCAGATAGAGTGCATTTTCCTTTATATGCTCTGTGAAATACAGAAAAGCGCTTTCGCCGTTTGACTTTGCATGTACCTCGCGCACGTTAAGGCGAGACGAAACAAAGGCAGATTTTGTCTTTTTTCTCGCCTCGTTGCGTATTTTCAGCTCGTCGTATTCCGCCATAGAGCGCATTTGAAAATGAAAATTCGGGTCTTTGTAGCCCTCGTATTCGGCAAAAAGCTCCTCTCTGCGCTTTTCCACGCCGCGGTTTATTGCGCGCAGGTCGAGCAGAAAATCGAAAACGTCGTCGCTTGTTATAATTCTGTTCCCCTCTGGCATTTCTGCGGCTTCAAACGAGCAAAGAGAAAGATAATCGCCGAAAAGCGGTGTAACGTTAAACGGCGAGGCGCGGAAAACGCCGAGCTTCTGCGCTATAACATTGAGCAAGGTGGATTTGCCGCTTCCGTTGCCGCCGTAGAAAATTGTAACGGGCGCAAACTCCAAGCGAGAAAGATATTTCGGTGGGAAAATGTGAAAAGGATATGCGTTTTCGCGGTCGTAGCAAAGCATTTCCAGCTGATACGGAAAACTAAGGAAAAATTCCGTTTCCGCAAGCTCGCTCGCCAGGTCGAAGGAGCGCAGGTATATCATTTCGCTATCTCCGCATAGAGCTCCGTCGCTATTTCGCGCATAGGCGCCTCGCTCACCTTAAGCACCTTGCGGTCGTAAGAAAGCAAGCCGTTGGTTTCGTCCTCTACGTCGGAAACCTGCGTGTACACCGCGGCGCAAAGCCCCTCTTTAACAAGCGGCACTATCTCCTCGCGGTAGAGCCTTATAAGTGATGCTTCAAATTCTTCCCTGTCCTTAAAAAATTTGTAGCCATACGTCTGCTTCACGTTGAAAACGTGCCCCTCGGGCTTATAGGAATAGCCGCCAAACTCCGAAAGCACCACGGGTTTTTCGCTTTTTTCCATTTTAACGGGCTTGAAGTAGACGTGCAGGCTTTCCACATCGCTTTCAGCCCCCGTGAACCAACCCGAAGCTGTATCTATAAAGCGCGTGCTGTCGAGCGCTTTAAGCTTTTGGTACATTTTGCCGCTTTCAAACTGCCCCCAACCCTCGTTGAAAATGGTCCAGTAGCATATGCACGGGTGGTTATAGAGCTGTGCTACGGTTTCTTCCATAGTCTTCTCGAAAGCCGCGCGGCTCTTGGGGTTTTTGTGCATATTTCTGTCGTCCAGCTTCTTTATACCAACGGTAGGCATCGCCGTATCGCGCAGGAAAGAATAATCGGAATTATTCACCATGTCCTGGAAGACCACCATACCCAGGCGGTCGCAATCGTAATAAAACTGTTCCGGCTCTACCTTTATATGCTTGCGAAGCATATTGAATCCGAGCTTTTTCATCGCCACGATGTCATTTTCATAGCATTCGGGCGCCGCAGGTGTGAAAATACCGTCGCTAAAGTAGCCTTGGTCGAGAAGCCCATGGAAGAAATACGGCTTGCCGTTTAGGCACAGGCGCGGCACGCCGCCGACCTCTTTTATTTCAAGCGTACGCAGGGCGAAATAGGAGCGCACCTCGTCCTCGCCCGATTTGAGCGTAAATTCATAAAGATACGGCGTTTCGGGCGACCACAAACGTGGATTTTCGAGCGTTACGTGCGCCTTGCCCGCTTCCAGCGGGAATACAAGATCTCCCTCCGGCGTTTTCACGGTCACTTCGCCGTTTTCCGCGCCGAAAGCCGTTATATCAGCAAAGTCTGCACCTGTTTCTATTCGTAGCGAGCGCACGTATTCTTCGGGCACGCTTTCCACCCACACCGTCTGCCATATACCCGTAACGGGCGTGTACCACATGCCGCCGCGCTTTTCGCACTGCTTGCCATAGGGCAAAATGCCCGTGTGCAGTTCGTCGCGCACGAAAACCTCCAACGTGTTCTTCCTGCGGAGCAGCTCTGTTATATCAAAGCAAAACGGGGCGTAGCCTCCCACGTGCTTGCCTATGCACTTGCCGTTGAACTTCACGCGCGCTATCTGGTCTACCGCGCCGAAATGGAGCAGCACCCTGCCCTTTATAAAACCATCGGGCAGGTAAAATTTCTTCTTATAAACTATCTCTGCCTTTTTCGGTATGCGCGTGTGCAAGCCGGAAAGGAGCGATTCGGGCGGGAAAGGCACGGTTATTTTGTGCTCCTCTCCCCCTATAAAAAGCTTCCATTCGCCGTTGAGGCAGAGGAAGGAATCGCGCCGCATCTGTGGGCGTGGGTATACGTTCCACGGGGTTTCGGGCAGGTTCTCGCCCTCCATGGTATAAAGCTCTGCAAATTTATTTTCCATTAGGTTTCTCCTTCTTTTTCGTGCACGCAAACACCACGGCAAGCAGCACTGCAAGCACCGCCGCCACGGCAAGCGCGGCGAGGAATATATTTTCATTTGGCACAAAAGAAGTCGTGCCGTCATCGTTTACAATAGTTTCTGCGTTTGCGAGTATACGAGCACCGAGCGCAGGGCCGACAATGCCCGGCACGAGAACCTGCCCCACAATGCGCAAGCCCTGGAACATACCGGCACGGTTTTCAGGCGTGTTATCGCGTATTACCGCGCCGAACACCGCCGCACCGGCGAGATAGCCGCACATCATCATAAGCGAGCCCAGGAAAACGAGCGCCGTGCCGCGGAAGAAATAGAGCAGCACGTAGCCCGCCATAAGAAGCGCGAGCGCGGGGAAAACAGATTTTTTAAACTTTACTTTATCATACACCCTGCCCCAAAAAGCGGTGAAAACTGCGGCTAAAATAATGGCAGGCGCCATTATCAGCACGTAATTATCCATTTTGAGCGAAACCGTGTAGTAAAGAATGAGGTACGGCATAAAAACCTGAATAGATATGCCGAAAACGGCAAAAGCCAAAAGGTATATATACAGCATTTTGTTTTCGCGCACCACAGAGGGGCGAAAACCGTAGAAAATGTTGGCAAAATAATTTTTGTTCTGCGAAATTTCAAGCTTTGGGTCCTCTATAAGGAAAAATCCCGCCACGCCTATAACGATAACCACAGCGCCTATTATAGCGAAAATAGCCGTCCAGCTTTCGCTTTTGCCAAGGTCAAACGCCATAAAACCGCCGAAAACGGCGAGTATTGCCACCAGCGGCATCATAGAGTTTATACCCTCTGCCGCACCCCTGTTTGTATCGTCCGTCACGTCGGTAAGCCAAGCGTTAAAGCACGCATCGTTTGCCGAAGAGCCGAAAAATGTCATAACACAGTCCATAATTATAACAAGCGTTACGCAAACAGCGGAAACGGAAGCTGATGCAGGCAAAACCGCGCCCACAACATCCGTGCGGATAAGGCAGAAGGAAAGAATGGATATACCCCACAGCACGTATCCGCCGCAAATAAACACCTTGCGCTTGCCGAGCTTATCGGAAAGTGCGCCTATAAGAAGTGTAGTAACCGTGGCGGAAACAGCGCTCGCCGCCACCATAAGCGAAATATCGGCGGCGGAAGCCCCAAACATTTTATAGATAAATACGTTGAAATACATATTTTCCACTACCCACGCGATCTGCCCCGTTAGGCTGAAAATAACGAGAGCGAGGAAAAACTTTTTGCGATTTTGTGCTTTCATACAAAAAAACCTTTCAAAAATTACATTATGTTTATATTGTACCATATTTTATACCGTTTTAAAAGGGGGTTTTATTATTTTGAATACAAAAAAGCCTCCCTTTTTCAAAGGGAGGCGGATCTTGCATATCAAACGACGTAAAGGGCATTTTCCTTTCAAGCCGTAACGTCTTTTCTCATCTTTTTGTATATAAGCAATGCCACGAGCACGGCACAAATGCCTGCCACGAGCTTGCCCACTATAACGGCAGGAAGGCAATCTGCATTGAACGACATCGTAAACGCGAGGTGCCCCGCAAACGTGAATGCCGCAGAAACCGCAAAAGCGGAGTTGAGCACAACGCCCTTATCGTCCATATCCTTCATCATACCGAACGTGGTGACGTTTGTGGCAAGAGTGCCCACAAAGCCTAGCGCGGAAACCTCGTTCATGCCGACCTTTTTGCTGAATTTGCCCATAGGCTTCTTTATAAGCTTGCCCACGATATAGAGAAGCGGGAAAGCACCCGTCATAACAGCCGTTGCGTTAAAGCAAACGCGCACACCCTCCATAACGTTTTCCGTATGGGGAACTATTTCTATTCCGAGCAAAAATTCTGCAATACCTATAACCAGACCGATTATGATGATGGTCTTTATAATAACGCCGAATACGCTGAAAACCTTAACGCAAATACGCGGTATCTTTACAAGCCCAACGGTGAGCACAGCGGAAAATACCACCAGCGGGATAAGGTTTATGAGCATTTCGGTAAGCGGCATTTTCATCATAAATCCCGAAACAAGGCAGCCCACGGGTATAGCGGCAATACCGCACATAAGGCCGAGCATAATGCTGTTTCTCTGCTCCGGCTTTGTAACGCCGAGCGCCAAGGGGAGCGAGAAAGAGATCGTTGCGCCCATCATGGAGCCTACCACAAGCCCGTTAAAGTAGCCGGACATTTCCGTTTTTGCTATTTCCATAGCAAGCGGAGCGCCGCCCATATCGTTTGCAAGTAGTGAGCCAGCTATAACAGACGGGTCGAATGGGGTGTTATCTGCAATGATCTTAAGCACCGGTTCGAGAACCACGGCGATAAGCGGGGCAAGAACTATCATACCAACCATAGATAGTATCATCGTGCCCATAAGCGTAACACCGCGTTCAAACTCCTTGCCTATGCCGAAGTGATTGCCCGTTATGTAATCCAGCGCGCCCAGCACGGAAAAAACAAGCATAACAACAGAAATAACGTTCATGTTTCCCTCCGCTTAGATTTTATGCGGCACGAAGCCGTTTTTCGTAAGATTAAGAACCTCTGTAAATCCGCAGGAGCGCACAAGCTCCAGTGCCTCTGCAAAATTGCAGTTGAGGTAGCGGTTGTCGTGGCAATCGGAGCCAAGTACTATACCGCAGCCCATTTCGCGAAGCTCGCGCAGGAGGAAAGGCTGGGGGTACGGTGTGGTTCTGTAGCCGCGGGAAATGGCACCCGTATTTACCTCGAACACTTTGCAGTGTTCTGCGAGCGTGTGTAGTGCTTCCAAGGCATAGCCCCTGTACTCTTTAGATTCGGTATCGAAGAAATTGTGTGTTTCCGCGTGCTTTGTTATAATATCAAAATGTGCGATAACGTCGCTTTTTGCGTAATTCGGGAGCTCACAAACCGTTTCATAGAACATTTTCGCATATTTCATTCCATCGCCGCCGAAGTACGTGTCGATAACGCGCTTGACCTCATCGGCAGAACGGTCAAAGCCCACGTATTCATCGCCTATTTTAAGATAATGCACAGAGCCCAGAACGTAATCGTAGCCCACAAGAGGGTCTTCGGAGTACATATCAAATTCTATGCCGCAGAGCACGTCTATCTGCCCCTCGTATTTCTTTGCAAGTGCGCGCACCGTTCTTTTATATTCCTCCGTTCCCTCCACCGACATGGAATGGGAGGGGGAATAGGACATATATGAGTGGCCCGAAAAGCCTATGGTGTCGAACCCCAGCTCCAGCGCGCGGAGCACGGTTGCTTCATATTCGTCTTTGCCGTCGCAAAGTACGCCGTGTGTATGTAAATTCTGTTTATACATCGTTTTTTTCCTTTCTGAAATTTTTATTTAATCCAAGTGAACAAGCTTCGGTAAGTGGTTCATGGCAGGGAAAATCTTTTCTGTAAGATCCTTTGTTTTTATGCGCAGGCTCGTGGTGTTTATGCACGGGTGGCAGCCGAAATATTCTCCCTTAAGAATATCCTCGTCCACAAGAAGCTGCACACGGCCCGCCTTATCGTTCATAAGGCCGAGCACGCTTACTGAACCGGGCGTAAGATCGAGAAACTCTTCCAAATACTCCGGGTCTGCAAAGCAAAGGCGCGAGGAGCCCACTTGGTCGGAAACGGGGCGCGTGGCAAACTGCTTGTTCGCGCACATCATAAGCAGGTAGAAATGTGTTTTCGGTCGGTTGCAAAGGAAAAGGTTTTTGCAAATAGTCGCACCGAGCGCTTTATCTATTTCGGCGCACGCCTCCATTTTCATAGCTGGGTCGTGGTCTATGCGGTAGTAGGAAACGCCTATGCCGTCGAGGAAATCATACGTTCGTATTTCCTTTTCAAGCCTTCCGGTCGTGTCTGCTGGTCTGCCCTCTTGAGCTATCATAAAAGAGTTCTCCTTGTTACATTCAAAAAATCTATTGTTTTTTATGCTTTTCATATTATTATAACACAAAAAAAGCGACATGTCTATAACTTAAGAGATATTTTACATGGGTTTACACGAACAAATATTTTGTGAACAAATTGTAAACATTCCAAATTCTTGCACAAAAGCACCGTATTTTTGCATCTATATAATTATGAAGAGGAACGGTATTAAGGAAAAGGGCGCTTCCCTGCCGCGGGGCGCTCTTTTTCGCCGCATATATGTTTTTGCCCGTAACAATATTCAACATATAGTTGAGTATTATGTCTGTTTTCGCCCTTTACAAGCGTGTACTTTTGTGATATTCTATAATTATCAAAACAAATAATATTTTTCAGAAAAAGGAGGTTGATTAAAATGTCTTTTATGCCGTTTTTCTGGATAGCCGTTATGGTATTGGCTGTCGTGGCGGAAAGTATGACAACGGCGCTCGTGGCAATATGGTTTATGCCGTCTGCCATAATCTCTATGATTTTGGCGTTTTTCAAGGTTCCCGTGCCCGTTCAGGCAATAGTGTTCCTTGCGGTATCGGCCCTGCTTATCGTATTTTCCAGAACTATCTTCAAAAAAACGGTTGCGGCACACCAAGTGGCCACAAACGCAAACGCCGTAATAGGCGAAACAGCCATTGTAACAGACCGCATTTGCAATATAGAAAACAAAGGTCTTGTTAAAGTGCGCGGGCAGGTTTGGAGCGCACGCAGTGCCGACGGCAACGATATAGAGGCAGGCGAGCTTGTGAGCGTCATCTCTATAGAGGGTGTAAAGCTTATTTGCCGAAAGCCCGAAAACAAAACAAACGAACCAAAAAAATAAAAATAAAGTGAGGTAAATTTTATGCCGTTTCTTATCATAGGTATCATTCTTATCGTAATAATAGCGATTTTCGCTTCCAACATTTGCATAGTGCCGCAGGCGCAGGCATACATAATAGAGCGACTCGGCGCATACCACAAAACGCTACACACAGGCTTCCACATAAAAATGCCCTTCTTCGACAAGGTACGCACGAAGATTTCCCTTATGGAAAAAATAGCGGATTTCGCACCGCAGGACGTTATCACAAAGGATAACGTAAAAATGCGCATAGACACGGTAGTTTTCTACCAGATAACAGACTGCAAGCTCTACACGTACGGTGTGGAGCACCCGAAGGTTGCCATAGAAAACCTTACTGCCACAACGCTCCGTAATATCATAGGCGAGCTCGAGCTCGACAACACGCTCACCTCGCGCGACCTTATAAACACGCGTATGCGCACCACGCTCGACGAAGCCACAGACCCTTGGGGCATAAAGGTAAACCGCGTAGAGCTCAAAAACATCATTCCGCCCAAGGAAATTCAGGACGCGATGGAAAAGCAGATGAAGGCAGAGCGCGAACGCCGCGAAAAAATACTTATCGCAGAGGGTACGAAAGCGGCAGACATTCTCACGGCAGAGGGTAAAAAACAGGCAATGATCCTCGGCGCGGAAGCAGAAAAGCAGAAGCAGATACTTCTGGCGGAAGCAGAAAAAGAATCTAAAATACGCCAATCCGAGGGTGAAGCAGAGGCTATCCTCGCCATTCAGCGTGCTACGGCAGAGGGTATTCGCCTCATAAACGAAGCAGCCCCCTCCGATGCATTCCTTAAGCTCAAAAGCTACGAAGCGTTCGAAAAAGCGGCAGACGGCAAAGCCACCAAGATCATCATTCCCAGCGAGATACAATCTCTCGCAGGTCTCGCGGCAAGCCTTCGCGAAGTTTCTGTGGCAGAAAAACCCGAGGAAAGCACAGAAGCATAAAAACATTTTTAATACGAAGGAACAACACAAATCATGAAAAAAATCTTATCTCTTTTCCTCGCCGTGCTCACGCTCGTTTCGGTCGTTGCGTGCGGCGGAGAAAAAACCGCACAAACCACAGCGACCAAGGTGACAACGTCCGCCTCCACCACATCCCCCGCGCCCACGGAGCCGAACGAGCTTGAGGCAGAAGAAATTTTGGCAGAAGCGCTCGAAAAGCTCGGCAAAACAGACTCTTTCAAAGCAAATACAGAAGCAAATATCACTATATCCATGTCCGGCATATCCTCTGTAATGACATATGTTTCCTCTTTCAGCGCAAACGGTCTTACTACCGGAAATCCCTTATGGAGCGAAATATCCAATTCTACCGTATCAGGCGAAAAAACTGTACAAAACGTATGCTTCAAAGAAGGTTTTTATTTTGTAGACGCATACGGCTTTATGGCAAAGATCAAAAAAGATGACGATTCATCCGAGGTGTTTGAGCCTATGGGCGGCGATGCGGCAAGCATTATAAAGCCCATAACTCTCGATTACATAACGGCTGTAGACGTAAAGGACGGCAAAACGGAAATAACGGCAGATGAGATGGACGAAGACGCGCTTAAAACCGTTTTTGAAGAGTTCCTTTCCGAAATAGAAACGTCGTTTTCCGCAAGCTTTGAAACGCAAGGTTACCTCACCACACTTTTTGCAAACGGCGGCAAGGTGAGCGTAGTTATCGGCGAAAACGGCGAATTGCTTACATACAGCGTTGATATTGATGCAAAGCTCCTTATAGAGGAGCAATTCACACTCCAATCCGAATATATGGAGCTTAAGATAAGCTACGATTTCACGTTCAGCAAGCACGGCTCGGCAACACCTCATTGGCTTCCCGCTGCCGACGAAAGTATCTACGCTTCCGTTTCTATCGACGAATATCCCTTTGCAATGGTAAGAGATGCTTTCTTTACGGCAAATAAGCTTTCCGATCTCAACCTCACCACACAGACCGACATAACGATGAATATGGGCGGTGTAAGCGTTTCCCTTACTACAAACGGCAGCTTTACAGCGAATAATTATTTCAGCTCCACGCCCGTATTCAAAGAAACGCTGTACATCAGCACGGGCTACGATAAGCAGTCCGCAACGGTATACTTTGCAAACGGATATTACTACATCGATTCCAACGGTCAGAAGCTCAAGCTTTCCGAAGCGGAATATAAGGCACTCTACGGCGAGGATACAAAAACGGATATCGTTATCCTCCCCTCCGACATAAGCTTCGAAAACTCCGAAATATCATTTGATGTCGAAACACAAAAACGCACGGTCACGTTCTACGCAGACGGCGAAGACTTCAAAAAGAATTTTGCCGTTCAGATAGAAAGCGCGCTCACGCTCATAATGGGCAGCACGGCGGCGGTAACGTCTTACGAGGTATATTACCCCGAAGTAAGCCTTACCGTAACGAACAGCGGCAAGCTTGAAAACTACTCTGTATATTACTACCTCGATATCGTTGGCGTGGTAAACGGCGCTCAGGTAACAGTACAGGCAGTCATCGAAGAAAACCTGCATTTCAACACCTTCGGCGAGGCGGTAACGGTAACTCCCCCCACAGGCTACGAAAGCTACCCCACGCTCGGCGGAAACGCATAAAAGCACATAAAAAATCACGATGAATTTTATCATCGTGATTTTTTTATTGCAATATCAAACGCAAGCTACCTCTTCCCAAAGCTCCTTGGGGTAAATGCCTGCGGCCTTCTGTGCGCGTATAAACTCGCGGAAAGGCTCGCTATCCTCTATATACGTAACACCCTTCCACGTGGATGTGGTAGGGATAACACGCACGTCGCATTTTCCGCTGTCTATAAGCATTTTTACCGTTGTGGGCACCAAAAGTTCGCACACGGAAAGGTCATCTTTGTTCTTTTCCAAAAATTTCTCAAACAGCGGCTTCATATAACCGAGAATAGACGGCGTAAAGCCAAAGCAGTTCATAGAAACCGTGGCACCTGTGGGTATTTCCGCTACTCTGCCGCCCTCGAACGTATTGACTATTCTGCCGTCGGCAAGACGCTCTATTTTCTTATTTTCTTCTATAAAATCGAGCATTCCCTGCGCATTAACTTTGCAAACCCCGCGCGAAACAGTGCCGTGCTCGCTGAGTGTCTGCTCCAGGTCGTAGCCTATCATACAGTAGTGCGCTTTTTCCGTATCGCGCGCCTCCGCAAGGAAATCGTGCAGTTTTTTGAGCGTATCGAAACCATAAAAATCGTCTGCATTGAGCACACCGAAGTTTTCGCTCATTTCCCCGAGGGAAAGTATGGCGTGTGTGGTGCCCCACGGTTTTTTACGCTCTGCGGGCACATTGTATTTTGCCCCAAGCTCCTGCTTCTGGAAGGCATAGCCTATTTCAATACCGCTTTTGCGCACGCGCGCACCTATAGTGCTTTCAAAAAGCTCCAAATTTTCTTCTTTTATAATAAAAATTATCTTATCAAACCCTGCACGCACGGCATCGTAGACCGTGAAATCTATTATAAATTCACCGTCGTCCGTAAGGGGGGTAAGCTGTTTCAAACCGCCAAATCTGCTGCCCATTCCCGCAGCCATAACAACAAGCGTCACTCCAAAAATCTCCTTTATAAAGTTTTATAATATTATTTTACCATATTTTCCGCGTTTTAACAACACCGCGGCAAAATTTTAAGATAAATTTAATAATTCGGCGTTCCGTGGCATATAAATTAAATAAAAAATCCCCTCGGAGGCATAAAATGAAGCATATTATTTCCATTTTAAGCGTTATCTGCCTGCTTTTTTCGCTTTCTGCGTGTGCGGAAAACGTAAATATGCAGGGGCTTGCGGCGTACCAAAGCGACGATTTTTCTGCCGAAGCAATAATAATCCTCGGCGGCGAGAGCTACAAAACAGAAATAGAAAAGCGCGGCGAAAAGCTTGCTTTCCGCTTCTGCGAGCCGCAAAAGCTCGCCGCCTTCAGTTTTATTTTTACAGAAGACGGCGCAATCCTTGCCACAGGCGGCACGGAAATACCTATTTGCGAAAATTCATTTTTCAAATTTTCCGCGCTCAGAGCTCTTTTTTGCGTACCCACAGAGGGCGCATGGAAAATACAGCGTGAAAGCCCCGGAGGCGTTGACGTTTACGTTTGCAAAAACGGCGGCACCGTGCTATACATAGACGCAAATTCACACACTCCGCTGAAAATTTACGTTCAGGGTGTAACAGCGGATATTCTTCGCTTTACGAAGTAATGATTTTCGGTAAAATGCGCATAAGAAAAAAGCACGGCGCATAAAATTTCAACATAAAATTCATTTCGGAGGTTTTTATGTTCATAACCACATTACGCATAAACACACTTAAGCTCATCGGTATAACGGCGCTTTCCGTGCTGGTGGTAGCCGCACTCGTCATTTTCGTGCCCACATACGAAAGCACCTCGGCTTCAAACGGAATAAGCTACGAAAAGGTTTATTCCAACAGCGACAGGGTGGAGTTTCTTTCCGGCTTCGGTTGGGAGGTGGCGCAAACACCCATAGAAGAGGTTGAAGTTTCTATACCTGCCGAGTTCGACACAGTATACATCGGCTACAACGAAATACAGAAGGCACAAGGGCTCAACCTCGCCAAATACAAGGGCAAGGAGGTAGTGCGTTATACATACGAGATAAAAAATTACGAAGGCTACGAGGGTACGGTGTACGTAAACCTGCTCGTATACCGCAACAAAATAGTGGGCGGCGACGTTTGCTCTGCCGATGCCTCGGGGTTTATCCACGGCTTTACAAAAAACGCTTAAAGCGACAAAAACAACCGCAGCCTTTCTATTTCCGCTTCCGCCTTCTCTTTTTCTCTTTCCGCCGCATTTTTCAGTGCGGCGGAATTTTTTTCACGTGAGGAGATAAGCTCATCTGCCGCACGCAACAGCTCCCGCGCGGAAATTTTGCAAAGCCGTGTATGTTCTTCCACCCCGGCGCTTTGGAAAAACGCCCCCGTTTTCCCATCGCCCTCTGCGGCTATAACAGGGCACCCTTCCGCCACGGAAAAAACTGCGCCGTGCAAGCGCATGGAAAGCGTAAACATAGCCCCTTTTGCAAGTGCGCGCGCACGAAAAGCTCGGCAAGCCCCCGGAAAGCGCGCCCACGGCAGGCGCGCGGCAAATTTACGGCATATCCACTCGTCCTCCTTCCCGTGCAGCGCGGCAAAAACGGGCACAAGCCCATAGCGCTGCTTAACCGCGCAGAAAAAGCGCAAAAGCTCCGCTTCCTCCCGTTTGCCCACCTCTTTGGGAAACACGGCGTAGTATTTTTCGCCCGAAAACAGCACTTTTTCCGCATTTTTGCCTGCAAAAACAAGGTCGGCGCACAAAGATACCTGCCGCCCCGTGAGCGCTTCGGCAAGTGCGCGCGAGCGCTCCTCGCGCATAGAAATATAATCCGCCGAGGCAAGTGTTTTTTTTGCCAATAATGTACTTATCCTGCACGAAAAAGGCCCTAACCCATTTGCCGCAAATGCAATTTTGCACCCGTGTGCGCGTGCGGCACGTGCTACAGCCGCATAATACAGAAGCGACAAAAAGCTACTCTTATCCTGCAAAATATTTCCGCCGCCAAATACAAGCACGTCTGCCCATGCAAGCGCTTTTTGCACGCAAGAAGGGTTAAAACGCGCCACTTCTCCGCTTTTTTCACAGCCTTTCACGCTCATAATACGCACGTTTGCGCCCGAAGCACGCAAAGCGCGCACAAGCACGGCGAGCATAGCCTCATCGCCTGCGTTTGCATAACCGTAGTAGCCGCAAAGCAGGATATTTTTGCCCCTTTTTGCTAGCATTCTGCCATATCCCGCTTCGTAAATATCCGCCATTTTCCGCACGGAGTAATTTTCGCAAATATAATTTCTGCCATATTCGGCGGCGGCTTTTCGCTCACATTCGCTAAGCGACAGGGCATGCAAAACGGCATTTTTCACGCCCTCTGCCGTGGTGGGGGCGGCGCCGCGGCAGCAAAAGTTTGTGCGCCGCGCCGCCTCTGCCGTTTCCGGAGAAAATAAGCCCAGCATACCTGCGTTCCCCGCCACCACCGTGGGCTTGCCGCAGGCGAGCGCCTCTATGGCAGAGCGTGAAGGCCCCACGAAAACGTCGCACGCGGCAATATACGCCTCTGCCTCTGTCGCAGCACCCGGCAAAAGCACCGTTTCTGTACCAAGAGCGCGGTTTACCCTCGCCGCGAGCGCAGAAAGCTCCGCTTTTTTCGCTCCCTCGCCTACGAGCACCGCTTTAACGTCATCGCATGCCGAAAAAATCTCTTTGCTGCATTCCAAAAGCCTTTTTGCCGGTACATAGCTGTCCTCTGCCAGCCTGCCGAGGTACATAACCACCTTCTTTCCGGTAAGGCTCAGGCGTGTACGCACCGCCTCCCCCGAAATGTCGGGGCAAAAGCGCGCCGTATCTATGCCGTTCGGCACGAGGGTTATTTTATCGCTCGGGTAAGCGTATTTTTTCGAAATATTTTCCGCTATATCCTCGCTCACGGCGAAAATATGCTCGCCCCAATCCATAATGCGTGCCATAGCACTATGTGCTTCATATGCACCGTGCGCCGTGGTGACAAATACAAAGCCAAAACGCCTTTTCAAAAGCGAGGCTACCACCGCCGGTATGCGCGCGTGTGCGTGCACTATATCAAAGCGTTCTTCTTCCATAAGACGTGCCAGCACGGCGAGCGACTTTGCCACGCAAGCGGGGTTTTTGCTGTGAAGCGGCACGCTTATATGGCGCACACCGCCAGCTTCCAGCTTGCAAGCAAGCACACCTCCGCGCGACGCCGCAAAAACCGTATGGCCGCGTCGCACAAGCTCCCGCGAAAGCTCCAGCACGTGCGTTTCCGCACCGCCAAGCCCCATAGACATAGCCAGCATAAGTATTTTCATACGCCATCCCCCAAAAAACAAAAAAACTTCGCCGTTAGTTTTGCCAACGGCGAAGAATTTTATTTATACAATATTATTTTTTAAGAGAAATAGCTTTTTTAGCGTTTGCAACGATGTTTGCCGCTGTAAGACCGTATTCTTCGAGGAGCTCGGGAACCTTGCCGCTCATACCGAATCTGTCTTCCACGCCAACGCGAACAACTGGCACAGGGCAAGCTTCCGCAAGTGCTTCGCAAACAGCACCGCCGAGACCACCGATAACGCTGTGCTCTTCCGCTGTTACAACAGCGCCTGTTTTAGCCGCGGAAGCCGCGATAATGTCTTTATCGAGGGGTTTGATCGTGTGGATATTGATAACCTCTGCGGAAATACCTTCTGCCGCGAGTGTTTCTGCCGCTTCGAGCGCGAGGTGAACCATAAGACCTGTAGCAACTATCGTTACATCTGCGCCTTCGCGGAGCATAACGCCCTTGCCGAGCTCGAATTTATAGCCTTCGGGGCAAACCGTGGGAACTGCCGCTCTGCCAAAGCGGAGGTAGAAGGGGCCGTAAGTTGTGATAGCCGCTTCCACAGCCGCAGCTGCTTCAACTTCGTCTGCAGGGTTAACTATAGTCATACCGGGGATAGTGCGCATAAGAGCAATATCTTCGTTGCACTGGTGTGTAGCGCCGTCTTCGCCAACGGAAATGCCCGCGTGCGTCGCGCCTATTTTAACGTTGAGCTTGGGGTAGCCAACAGAGTTTCTTATCTGCTCGAATGCTCTGCCTGCCGCGAACATAGCGAAGGAGGAGGCAAAAACTGTTTTGCCTGCCGCCGCAAGACCTGCCGCAACACCTACCATGTTGCCTTCTGCGATACCGCAATCGAAAAATCTTTCGGGGAATTTCTTTTTGAAAGTGCCTGTTTTCGTAGCAGCCGCCAAGTCTGCGTCGAGAACAACGAAATCTGTGTATTTTTCACCGAGAGCAGCGAGGGCGTTGCCGTACGCTTCTCTTGTTGCAATTTTATCTGCCATAATACTTTACCCTCCTATTTTCTTACGCTTTTGCAGTAAGCTCTGCAACAGCCTGTTCATACTGGTCGTCTTTGGGGGCGGAGCCGTGCCAGCTTGCCTGGTTTTCCATATAGGAAACGCCCTTGCCTTTTACGCATTTTGCGATAATGGCTGTGGGTTTGCCCTTTGTCGCTTTAGCGTTTTCAACAGCAGCTTCGATCTCGTCGAAGTTGTGGCCATCGATTACGCAAACGTTCCAGCCGAACGCCGCAAATTTTTCATCGAGAGGAGTGGGGTTCATAACCTCTGTTACCTTACCGTCGATCTGCAAGCCGTTGAAGTCTACGATAGCAACGAGGTTATCGAGCTTGTAGTGTGCGCCGAACATAGCAGCTTCCCAGATCTGGCCTTCTTCGCTTTCGCCGTCGCCGAGGATCGCGTAAACGCGGTAATCCTTGCCGTCGATCTTGCCTGCGAGAGCTGTACCGCAAGCGGCAGAGAAGCCCTGGCCGAGAGAGCCTGTGGACATATCTACACCGGGGATATGCTTCATATCGGGGTGACCCTGAAGGATAGAGCCGAATTTACGAAGCGTGCCGAGAAGTTCTTTATCAAAATAGCCTTTTTCAGCGAGAGCCGCATAGAGTGCGGGAGCTGTGTGACCTTTGGAAAGAACAAGTCTGTCGCGGTCTGCGTTTTTGGGGTCTGCGGGGTTAACGTTCATTTCCGCAAAATAGAGATATGCGAGGATATCTGCAATAGCGAGAGAGCCGCCCGGGTGACCGGAAGATGCCGCGTGAATACCTTTGAGCGCACCGAGTCTGATATTAAGTGCTTTTTCTTTTAACATTTCGAGTTTTGTTGTTTCCACGAAATATTCACCTCCGAATTTTTTACTTTGCGGCGGCACTTCCGCCGCAAAAGCGATATTGAATCGTCTTTCTAATTAAAATTATACAATTTTTTCGCCGCAATGTCAATATAACACGGCAATTTAACGAAAATCAATTTTTAAAGTTCAAACGTAATCACTTTATTAATACGGTGTTTTTAAAATAGCAATATCAACGCCGGTTCGGATTATCCGTAATACCAACCAGATAATCGATAGAAACATTGTAAAAATTTGCAAGTGTTATGAAATGATGCATCGGTAATTCCCTCACTCCGTTTTCCCACCTGCTGTACTGCTCCTGAGATGTATTTAATAACATTGCAATTTCAATCTGCTTTTTTTCCCTTTCTTCTCTTAAATCTTTAAGTCTTTCGTAAAAATACATAAAAATACACCTTTCATTCCTAATACTTTTTTGTTCATTATATAGATTATAACATATAATCAAACGCTCATATTGACTTTATGAGCATTTGGATATAAAATAATGCTGGTATATCCATTCGGTTATACGAATATTGTTTTTTTATAAGGAGATTCCGACAATGGAAATGAAAAAAATGAACTTACAGAAAGTTTTGCTTTAAGCAAGTGTGAGGACGAAATTTGGCATATGCTGAACAGAATGATTTTTTTAAATGAAATCTACAATTCCGTAGGATACAGCTTTTATGAATCGCTCTTGGGGCTTGTTTTCGATGATATTGAAAACTTCATATGCACTCTGCAAAATTTAATGGGTATGATAGAAGATTCCAGAAAGCAACAATCATAGCCAATTTTTTACCCCATACCACATAAAATATCGCATTTTTGTATTGAAAAATTGCTTTATATATTGTATAATATTTTATTATATTATACATTTTCGTGTTTCAGCGAGAAAAATTAACAAAGGAAGATATTTTACTATGAAAAGAACAACAGTAAAAGAGATTTTTGCGTGCCCCGAGGCTTTCGCAGATAAAGAGCTTACCGTTGCGGGCTGGGCAAAAACAATTCGTTCCAGCAACGTTTTCGGCTTTATCGAGCTCAACGACGGCAGCACGTTTTCCCGTATCCAGGTAGTTATAGAAGCAGACAAGCTTGCAAACTATACAGAAATCGCAAAACAGAACGTAGGCGCGGCTCTCATCGTTCGCGGCACGCTCGTGCTCACACCCGAAGCTAAGCAGCCCTTTGAGATCAAAGCGGCAGAAGTATGCGTAGAAGGCGCATCCACGCCCGACTTCCCTATGCAGAAGAAGAAAACTTCGCTTGAATTTTTGCGTACTATCCCCCATCTCCGCCCCAGAGCGAACATCTACACAGCTGTGTTCCGCGTTCGTTCCGAAGCGGCTTACGCTATTCACAATTTCTTCCACGAGCGCGGCTTCCTCTATGCGCACACACCCCTTATCACTACAAGCGACTGCGAGGGCGCAGGCGAAATGTTCCACGTAACGAGCCTTGACCTCGAAAACCTCCCCAAAACGGAAGACGGCGCTGTAGACTACACGAAGGATTTCTTCGGCAAGCACACAAGCCTCACAGTTTCCGGTCAGCTCCATGCAGAATGCTACGCACAGGCTTTCGCAAACGTATACACGTTTGGCCCCACGTTCCGCGCAGAACGCTCCTATACGCAGCGCCACGCCGCAGAATTCTGGATGATAGAGCCCGAAATCGCTTTCTCTGACCTCGAAGACGATATGGAGCTTGCAGAGGCTATGACAAAATATGTCATCAATCACCTTCTCACCGCTTGCAAGCCCGAGCTTGAATTCTTCAATAAATTTGTGGATAACACTGTCCTCGAAAGACTCAACAACATTGTCACAAACGACTTCGCGCGCGTAGAATATACAGAGGCAATAAAGCTTCTCGAAGAAAGCGGCGAAAAATTCGATTTCAAACCCTACTGGGGCTGCGACCTCCAGACAGAGCACGAAAGATACCTTTGCGAAAAGATATTCAAAAAACCCGTGTTCGTTATCAACTACCCCAGAGAAATCAAGGCGTTCTATATGCGTCTTAACGACGACGGCAAAACTGTTGCCGCAATGGATATGCTTGTACCCGGCGTTGGCGAGCTTATCGGCGGTTCCCAGCGTGAGGAAAGAATGGATTACCTCACAGCCGCATACAAAAACTTCGGCATAGCAGAAGAAGATTACTGGTGGTACACAGAGCTCCGCAAATACGGCGGCACACACCACGCAGGCTTCGGCCTCGGCTTCGAGCGCCTCATTATGTATGTAACGGGCGTTTCCAACATCCGCGACGTAGAGCTCTTCCCCAGAACAACAGGCAACGCAGATATCTAACCCCAAAAATTTTCTCTACCCCATTTTCAAGGAGCAAAAACACACATGAACAAACCCATTTCCCAGATGACACGAGAGGAGCTTGCTTTTGAATACAGCGAGCTTCTCGCAGAATATGAACAAGTAAAAGCAGAGGCGCTTTCGCTCGATATGTCGCGCGGCAAGCCCAGCACAGAGCAGCTCGACCTTTCCGACGGCATACTCACCGTTCTCAAAACGGGCGAGGATTGCCTCAATTCCTACGGCACAGATATGCGTAACTACGGCATGCCCATAGGCGTGCCTGCGGCACGTGGGCTCTTCGCCGAGCTTTGCGGCGTAGAGTTTGACAATGTCTTCCTCGGCGGCAACGCGAGCCTGGAGCTTATGTTCGACGCGGTTGCACGCGCAGAGCTTTTCGGCGTTTTGCCGGGTATGACACCCTGGTGCAAGATCGATAAGGTTAAATTCCTTTGCCCTGCCCCCGGCTACGACCGCCACTTCCGCATTTGCGAAACCTTCGGCATAGAGATGATAAACATCGAAATGCGCGAGGATGGCCCCGATATGGACACGATAGAAAAGCTCGTGGCGGAAGACGAAAGCATAAAGGGTATTTGGTGCGTTCCGAAGCACTCCAACCCCACGGGCACTATTTACAGCGACGAGGTAGTGCGCCGTTTCGCCGCGCTCAAGCCCGCCGCAAAGGATTTCCGTGTGTTCTGGGATAACGCATATATGGTACACGACCTTTACGACGATGTGCCCGAAATACTCAATATTTTCGAACTTACACAGGGCACAGAAAACGAAGACCTCGTGTATATGTTCACATCAACCTCCAAAATCACGTATGCCGGCAGCGGCATCTCCGCTTTCATAACAAGCGACCGAAATATGGAGCACGCGCTTAAATATATCGGTACACAGATCATTTCCTACGACAAGCTCAACCAGTTCCGCCACGCCATATTCTTCAAGGATGCAAACGGTATCCGCGAGCATATGAAAAAACATGCGGAAATACTCCGCCCCCGCTTTGAAACCGTTATAGGCGCTTTCGAACGCGAGCTTGCAGGCAGAGATATGGCAACGTGGACAAAACCCACTGGCGGCTACTTTATAAGCCTCGATATGAAATGCGGCAGCGCAAAGCGTGTTTACGAGCTTTGCCTCGCCGCTGGCATGAAGCTTACGGAGGCCGGCGCAACCTTCCCCTACGGCAAGGACCCGAAAGATTCCAATTTGCGTATTGCCCCCTCCTACCCCCCTCTGCGCGAGCTCCGCAAGGCGGCGCAGGTGCTTTGCCTTTGCGTTAAGCTTGCCTCTGTGGAAAAAGCGCTTACAAACGCGCTTTCCGCGCTTTGATCCGTTGCGGCAAAAACGTTTACGTTCCGCTGTAACAATTTACGTTCCATTCAGGAGTTTATATGAAAATAGCAGTTTTTGCGGGAGGGCTTTCGCCGGAGCGTGAGGTTTCGCTTTCCTCCGGCTCGCTTATCGCAAACGCCCTCTGCGCGTGCGGGCACGAGGTCGCCCTTGCCGACGTTTACCTCGGCACAGGCGGCAAAACGCCCGAAGAACTTTTCAGCAAAAACGGGAATTATTCGTATACCATTCCCGAAAACCCGCCCGACCTCGATGCCCTGCGCGAGCAGGCAGGCATAGGCGAACGCCTTATCGGTCACGGCATTTCCGCGCTCGCTCACGCGGCAGACGTTGTTTTTCTGGCTATGCACGGCGGCATGGGCGAAAACGGCCAGCTACAGGCATATCTCGATTGCCTCGGTATAAAGTATACGGGAAGCGGCTTTGCCGCGTGCCTCGCCGCTATGGACAAAAACCTTTCCAAGGTAATCTTCCGCGCCTCCGGCGTACCCACGGCAGATTGGCTCTATTTAACTGTAGAGGAAGCGGCGGAAAAAAAACATGAAATACGCTTCCCTTGCGTTATAAAGCCCTGCTCTTGCGGCTCCAGCGTAGGCGTTACGATGGCAGAAACGGCAGAGGACCTCGAAAGCGCGCTGGAAGCGGCAAAAAAATATGAAAACCATATAATTATAGAGGAAAAGCTTTGCGGGCGCGAATTTTCCGTAGGCGTTCTCGACGGTGCGGCTTTGCCGGCTGTGGAAATACGCCCGAAAGGCGAAGGCTTCTATGATTTCACAAAGAAATATCAGCAAGGGCTCACAGAGGAGCTTTGCCCCGCACCGCTGACAGCGGCAGAGGCAGCGCGCCTCGGTGAGCTCGCCGTAAAAGCACACAAAGCGCTCGGGCTCGGCGATTACAGCAGAATAGACTTTATTTTAGACGAAGAAAAAGGCGATTTCTACTGTTTGGAGGCAAACACCTTGCCGGGTATGACGCCTATGAGCCTTTTACCGCAAGAAGCGGCAGCCGCAGGCATCTCCTACGGCGAGCTTTGCGACAAAATAGCAAAAACGGCATATAAAAAATAAGAAGTTCTATAATTTTGCACTCTGCGTTTTGCATTCTGCACTTATTTCAGAGAGGTGTTTAAAGTGAAAGTTATCATCGGTATAGACGTCGGCGGAAGCACCACAAAAATCGTAGGTTTCCGCGGCGAAAAAGTTCTCGGTTCCACATTTGTTCACGCAACAGACCCAATAACATCGCTCTACGGCGCATTCGGTAAATTCACAGTAGAGCACCGTATAGCACTTTCCGATATCGAAAAGGTCATTGTTACGGGCACGGGTTCTTCTTTTGTAAAAGACCCCATATACGGGCTTCCCTGCATACACGAATCGGAATTTTCCTGTGTTGGCAAAGGAGGGCTCTACCTTTCCGGGCTTTCCGAGGCAATAGTTGTAAGCATGGGCACCGGCACCGCGCTCGTCCATGCTAAAAAAGACGGAGATAACGTGATAACAAACTACCTCGGCGGCACGGGCGTGGGCGGCGGCACGCTTATAGGTCTTTCCAAAAAGCTTATCGGCATAGAAACGATAGACCACATAGTAGAAGCGGCAAACGAAGGCAGCCTCGATAACATAGACCTGCGCATTTCCGATATGGTAAAGAGAACATCGCGCAATGTTCCCCTGCCGAATGATATGACAGCGGCAAACTTCGGCAAGGTTTCAGACATCGCCTCCAAGGGCGACCTTGCGCTCGGCGTTATAAACATGGTTTTTGAAACCATAGGTATGATAGGTTATTTTGCTACAAAGAGCGTAGGCACAAAGGACCTCGTGCTAACGGGAAATATGACAAACCTTCCGCAGGCAAGAGAAATTTTTGCAAACCTCAATAACCTTTTCGACGTAAACTTCATCATTCCCGAAAACGCAGTCTTCGCCACGGCGCACGGTGCGGCACTTTCGAGATAAAATGAACGCAAAACTTCCAAAATTCATTTTCTATCTTCTAACATTCACGTGGGGCTTGCCGTTTACGCTTTTGGGGCTTTTCGCCGCACTTTTCCTGCGCTTTCGCGGTCACAAACCAAAAAAGCACGGCTATTGCTTCTATTTTGAAGCAGGCGAGCATTGGGGCGGAATAAACCTCGGCCTATTCTTCATAGTAGATAAGCACAACAGCAAAGCTATACGCAACCACGAACACGGTCACGCAGTGCAAAACTGCTACCTAGGGCCGTTTATGCTCTTTGTAGTAGCGCTTCCCTCGCTTTTGCGCTCGCGTTACCGCGCATATCTTATTGAGAAAAAAGGTGTAGATGCACGCACGCTTCCACCGTACGACAGCGTGTGGTTTGAAGGGCAAGCGACACAGCTTGGCAACGAGATAATTGATTTTATAGACAATAAAATAAGCAAACGAAAAAACTCGGCATAAAGGCTGGTTCTCATAAGGAAGTTACTCATAAGGCATAAATTTGCATTGCAGTAAACAAAGATAAACACCGACAGATTTTGAAGTCTGTCGGTGTTTAGTGTTTATATTATTATGTTTTTTATAAAATCTTCGGCTTCCCGAGTGGTCTTGAACGATTCTTTATAATTATGTCTATCAAGGATATTATATAGTTTTCCTAAATAATTAGGTTTACTTATTTCCCTTGCTTTATAAAGAGCCTCTTTAGCCTCAACCATGTCCCCGTGGTGCAAAGCAATCACAAGAGTTGCGATAGCTAATCTAAATTCATTCTCTATAAATGATTTAGAAAAATCGTCTGTTGTTATATAACACGAGTAATAATTCTCTAATTCCTGCGAATAGCAGAAAGAATCTATATGTAATTTCATCCACATAAGATCCTTTGAAATTTCTTTAACATATTCGGGATGGTCAGTTCCAAGTGATTCTTTGGCCATTTGATATGATGCAAACGCGTTCTTAAAATCGCTTGTTTTTTCATATATATGCCCGATATAAAGATATGATGTGTATGTAGAAAACCAATCATCTTCAAAGTTTTCAAGACCGTATTTAATTAGTTTAATCGCTTGATCTGCATACTTAGGCAGGAATTGAATGGCGGTTGTGTAGCAATGTTGTCGCTTCAAAAAATTCCCACGCACTCTTTTTAATGTTTTTTGGTATTCAGCAAAATCTTCATCCGTCATACCTTGCTTGATGATTTTTTGCTCCAGCTCGTCTATTTTACTCATATTATGCTCCTTGGAATTTATCGTTCTGTTTTATCGCCAGTTTCGCCTTTGTATTACAAAGGCCTCAGGCTGCACTATCCAAAGGCTCCCTCCGGGAGGGAGCTCCCGACGGAGTCGGGTGAGGGAGAGCGCGTTACAATGAAGTTAGCACAAACTTAAAGTCACGCAGGCTCCTTCCGTCACGCTTCGCAGCGAACCCCCAAAGCTCATTTCATTCGCTTCGGGGAACCCCTGCCGCGTGCCACCTCCCTCTCGGAGGGAGGCTTTTCGATAGCCTCATTATAACACAAATCGGCAGAGTAAACAACATCTCTGCCGAAATTTGTAAACATCCTTATGAGAAGGAGCATAAAGCCGAGTTTTTCTTATACCAAAACTTCCGATTTTCGGGCGTTTTAGAGTTGAGATGTCATTTTTTTATTTTTCCTTATCGAGCTTTTCAAAAAGCTTCTTATACGGCATAAGCATACCTTCGTTCATAGCGTTGCCCATCTTCGCCTTGATTTTCGGAGAGGAAAGGAGCGCACCCACGAGCTGCATTTTAAGCATAGTGCCTATCTTTTTCTGCGGGAAGTCGTACTGCCCGTGTGCTTTGTAGAATTTGTGATCTGCCTTCATCATTCCCTGCATAAGCCAAATGAGGTCGCGGAAAATCTTCATGCCGCCCACGCCGTAGAAGTTCTGCGGCGGCACGTATTTGTGCTCTATTGCATATGCGAGCGTCGCCGCCATGCGGTCTATTTCGCCGTTTACGTCGTTCTCGTCCGTTGCCACGCCCGCAAGGAAGTTAGAGCCGACCTGCGCTCTGCCCTCCACTATCATTTGCAAATTCTGCTCCTTGCTGTACGCGCCCGAAACGAGATATCCCACGGGAGAACCCATCGTTACCGTGCGGTGTCCGTTGCAGAACTGGCGGTCATCGTACATCTTAAAGAGCGCCCCCATAGAATGGTCTTTAATGCTGAAAGCATATACTGTAGCCTGCGCCGTTTGAATATCGTTTCTTAAAAATTCATCAAATTTATCATTATAAATGCACTTTCCCGAAACAGCGCAGTTGAAACAACCGAGGCAACCGCCCTTAAAGGGGTATTCACGCAGGTTTACAACTCTTGTTTTAAGCGGAAAAACCGCACGGAAACGCGCTATCATCGCCGCAAGCTGTTCGTTGTCCTCCTCGCAGTCTGTAACGATTACCACATCGCCCTTCTTATCTTCCGCGCATTCGGGAATTTCCACAGGGTTGTGTATAGCAGGCACGGCATATGCCGCCGCAGGCTCGCAATAACCGTTTTCGGCGCTCCATACGGCGTATTCGAGGAAATCGCACGCCTCCTTCTGCCCCTTTTCCGTGAGCAAATCGTCCATATCGGCGGAAAGACCGCGAACGTATTTCATCCCCATATCGCCGCAGTTTTCTTCTATATATTTGTGCGCCGTAACGTCGTAGAAGTGCTTGGAGGTAGTGATTTGCGTGGCATATTTGCCTTCCATATTTATACCGGAAGCCTTTAATAGTTCTATAAATCTGTGGAGCTGGCTGGGCGCGATAAAAGTGTACACGGGATACGCAAAAAGTAGCATATCCGCCTTTTCGAGGTATTTCACCACAGGTGAAAAATCACGTTCCAGAGCTTTGATTTTCTTGCCTACATGCAAAAACTCAAAAATATGCTCGGGATATTTTTTCTCCAGGTACTTTGCTGTTTGCAAAGTGACGCTGTATTCGCCTTTTGGGCTGCCGTTCAAAACCAAAATCTTCATAGTTATTTCTCCTTTATATTGTCGCTATTTCAGTTTATAAATTCCGCTATTTTTTCCGCCGTGAATGCTATCTGCGCTGCATTGCTCACGGTCGGCGTGCCATCGCCCGCTTGAGCGCCGTACACACCGAAATATGCGTGGCACCCCCCTGCGAGCACGTGCTCGCTGAAATCTGCAGGCAAATTTACTTTGTTAGCTTCATATTTTTCCGCATTCAGCACTTTATCCTCGCTCCCATAAACGGAGAGCACGGAAAGCCCGCTTTCCGCAAGGTCTGCCGTAGAATAAGAGGCAAGCAAGATAAGCCCTTCAAAATCAGCTGCGTTGTCTGCGGCGTAGGACGCCGCCATAGAGCCGCCGAGCGAATGACCGCCTATATACCAGGTTTCGATTTCGGGGTATTCTGCCTGTATTCCGTCTGCGGAGTTTACGCCAAAAACCGCGAGGTTAAACGGCATTTCCACAAGCACGCACAAAATGCCGCGTTCGGCGCAAGCCTGCATAAGCGGAATGTACGCGGTATATTCCACCTTGCCGCCCGGGTAAAAAATAAATCCGGTTTTCGCGCCATCCGGCTCAAAAACTATGTTTCCGTTCGGCTCTTCCTTCCACGAAGTGCCCTCGGGCAGCATTTGCTGTATTGCAGGTATATCCGCGCGGTAATAATCGCCGAGGTAAACGGCGCAAGCGCCTATGATAAGCGCCAAAACAAGTACCGCGGCAATCAGCGGTATAAAAATTTTACGCTTTTTCTTATCATTAAAAACGTTCATCTGAACCCCCTCATCTTATAAAATTCGTGTGCTTCGGCGCTTCTTTTTCGGGCAAGCCGTATTTTTCCTTGCCAAGCGCGATGCTCTTCATAAGGAACGCCATATTGCGCGCCAGCGTGCGCATGACCTGCAAGCCTTCCTCATCTTCTGCCGCCTGCCCGGGGGCGGCACCGTGCACGCTGTTCCAATACTTGCTCGCGGCAACGGGCATACCGCTTATAGTGAAGAATTTATTAAGCTCATCGAACGTAGAGGAAAGTCCGCCGCGCCTTGCCACGGCTATACCTGCACCAACCTTCATGGTTTTATCGAAAGACGTGCTGTAAAAGAGCCTTTGCAGGCAAGCAAGAAGCGTGGCGTTTGCGGAAGCATAGTATACCGGTGTTCCCACAACCAAGCCGTCACACTCTTCAAATTTGGGCGCAAGCTCGTTTACAATGTCGTCGAAAACGCATTTTCCGTTCTTTCTGCAGCTGCCGCAGGCAATACACCCGCGCACGTCTTTGTTTCCCACGTGCACAATTTCCACTTCTATGCCCTCTTCACGGAAGATTTTCTCCATTTCTGCAAGAGCAAGCGCTGTGTTGCCCTTTGCTCGCGGGCTGCCGTTGATCATCAATACTTTCATAACATTACCTCACTTTTTAAGTTTCAAGCCATCGGAAAAAGCGTTGCCCACAGCTTCCCCCAGCACAAGATATTTGTGGTTCATCGGGTCGTACGTTATGGGGCGGAGCTTTGCAGGGTCTACCTTGCCGTTTTCGCCGAGCACGCTTTCATCTGCGCTCACATTCACTATTTCGCCTACAAGACGGCACGTTTCGGCATCGTAGCTTTTAAGCCTGCATTCTAGCGCCATCGGCAGTTCTGCGATAATGGGCGCATCTACAAGCTCGCTTTTGAACGTGGTAAAGCCTGCTATCTCCATTTTGTTCGGCACTTTGTTGCCCGAAACCACGCCTACGTAGTCACACTCTGCAACGTGAGCGGCGTCCGCCATAGAAACGGTGAAAGCGCCGCGTGCGAGTATATTCGCCGTGGTCTTGTGGTTTTCGCTTATACAAATCGTGATTTCATTTTCCTCTGTAAGACCGCCCCACGCGGCATTCATCGCGTTTGGCACGCCGTCTTCGCCATATGTGGCGATAATAAACACAGGCTGGGGGTAAAGCAATGGTTTTGCTCCGAAATTCTTTCTCATAGTAAAATTCTCCTTAATAATATATCTTATTTTCAATTATATGCGCTTTGTTTTCATTTTAAGAGATTCATTTCAAAAAGCATCCGCAGGGAAAGCTTTTTTTCGCCGCCCCCGAAGCGCACGGCGGCAAGGTCGCCATCTACCGCCAAAACCGTGCCCACACCAAAGGCTTTGTGGCAAAGCTCTGCGCCCACGCTTATTTTGCGCGCAAATTCTTCATATTCTGCCTCGCTCTTTCGCGCGGCAGAATTCACGGAAAACGGCAATTTTTCCTGCTTCGGCTTCTCTTTGCCAAGTAGATCATCGCAGAAAACAGAGCTTTTTCCGTTATATGTAAAAAGAAAAAGCTTGTTCTTCGCGCGTGTTGCGCCAACATAGAAGAGCCTGCGCTCCTCTTCGTAGGCGGCGAGCGCTTCCCTTTCCGCGCTTTTGGGGTTCACCACGATCTGCTCGGGAAAAGTGCCGTCGCAAACATCGGCAAGGTATACCGTATCGTATTCCAAGCCCTTAGCCGAATGAATTGTAGAAAGCGTGAAACGGCAATCTGCAGGGCTTCTGCGCTCGCGTACAAGCTCCGAAAGCTCCGAAAGGCGCGCAATAAGGCTCTTTATCGTGCTTTCATCTGCGCCGATAGAGGCAAGTATTTCCGCTTTACTGCGCTTTATACCCATTCTGTCGAGGTATTCGCCGTAGCCCATATAATTAACTATTCGCTCCACGGCCCTGTCTGCACGCTCTGCGCACAGCATATCGAGGTGGCTTTTCATAGCCTTGCAGCTTTTCAGTGTACCCATATTCACCTTGCCCACTTCCCAAACCGAATCCAGCACGTTCATTCCCTCGCGCGCGCAGTATTCGCACGCGGCAAGCGCGGCGGCTTTGGAAAGGTGCGTGTTTATTTTGTAGTATATCTGCATAAACGCCTCGGTATCGCACCTGTCGTAGGCGAAGCGAACTATGTTCGTTATATCCTGCACGGCGCGACTGGTAAAAAACGAGGTATCCAGCGCGCGCGTTTTATAGGGCACACCGTATCTTTCCAGAATGTCTATTATCGGCAAAGCGCTTTCGTTGTCGCGGTAGAGCACGGCAGTTTCCTCGCGGCAGGCGCGCGCCGCCTTAAGCAGATATACGTACTGCGCGCTTTTGGAAGAAAGCGCTATTTCGCGCACCTCCCCCGCCTCTGTACGCGCCGCGCGCATACTTTTTGCATGGCGAAGCGTGTTTTTGCTTATAAACTTATCCGCCGCCTCCACTATTTTGGAAGCGGAACGGAAATTTTCCCCTATCTTCAGCACACGCGCGTGTGCGTGCTCTGCCTCGAAATCGAGCAATGCCTGCGGATACGCCGCGCGGAAGCCGTATATGCTCTGGTCCTCGTCGCCGACCATAAAGAGGTTGCCGTGCGCACATGCAAGAAGCGAGATTATCGCGTGCTGTATTTTGGAGGTGTCCTGCGCCTCGTCCACGCAGATATAGCGGTATCGGCGCGATGCGCGCTCAAGTATCTCGGGGTACATACGCAAAATTTTCAGCGCGTAGACCATTTGGTCATCATAGTCCATAAACCTTTGCGCTTTAAGCATAGCGTTGTATTTTTGATATATTTTAGAGAAAGGCAAGCCTTCCTCGTTCATTTCCTCCACTTCCTCTGCGGAAAGGAGCATATTTTTGGTGTACGTTATCTTTGTGCGCACACCCTTTATGTCGCTTTCCGTGGGAAATTCGCCCGTGCACTCCTTGTATATGGCAGAAAGCGCGGCAGAAAGCTCCTTTTCGTCGGTCACGAGCGTGAACGCTCTGCCGCGTGTGAGCTGCTCGTAGCTTGCGATAATTTTGGCGCAAACGCCGTTTATTGTGCGAAACTCAAGCACATCGCGCAGTTCTTCGCCGAAAACGGCGCAAAAACGCTCGCGCATATCGTTTGTTGCCGCCACGGTGTATGTCATTGTAAGTATACTGTGCGGATCTATGCCAAGGCAATATATCATATAGCCGAGGCGTGCAACGAGCACGGTGGTTTTGCCGCTTCCAGGCACGGCTAAAAGCAAAACTGCTCCCTCCGTAGCCTTCACGGCTTCCTCCTGCTCTGCGGTGAGCTTTATATTAAATTTTTCCTTAAACTCAAGAAAATTCACAAAATTACTCCTAATCTTTAATATATCTATTATACCAAATCGAAAAGGTTAAATCAATAACATACGCAAAGATTGATTTTTATGTAAATTTATGCTATAATATCATAAACGTTTACGGAGGCTTGATATGTACAACACTATATTATTCGACCTTGACGGCACTATTATAGATTCGGGCGAGGGCATAAAAAATTCTGCCCGCTACGCTTTTGCAAAGCTAGGCTTTGCAGAGCCCACAGAAGAACAGCTTAAAAATTTCATAGGTCCGCCACTTATCGATTCATTTATGCATTTGTGCAATTTTACGCGAGAACAAGCCGCAGGCGCTGTGGAAATATACCGCGAATATTACCGCGAAAAAGGAATTAACCAGATCCTAGTTTACGAAGGCATCGAAAATCTGCTGAAAAAGCTGAAAGCAAGCGGCAAAACGATAGCTCTTGCCACCTCCAAATACGAGCTTTACGCCGCACAGATAATAGAAAGGCTTGGCTTTTCAAAATATTTTGATTTTATCTCGGGCTCGCTTGCCGACGGCGGCAGGGGCACAAAGGCGGAGGTTATCGAATATGCGCTCGCCTCTATAGGCGTGGCAGACAAAAAAAGCGCCGTTATGGTAGGCGACAGAATGCACGATATAGAAGGCGCGAAAGCCGTGGGAATAGACTCCATCGGTGTGCTGTTCGGTTTCGGCTCCCGCGAGGAGCTCGCGGCGCACGGCGCTACGCACATAGCGGCAACATCAAAGGATATTTACGATATTATTATAGGCGGCTAACACAGCAAAAACCACGGTTTGCACCGTGGTTTTTTTAATATCAAAGTACTATTATCATCACAACGACAAGCGCGACCTGCCAAAGAAGGCCGAGAATGTTGACCGCCCAGAAATACCAATGTTTCGTTTTGTGGCGGAGATTTTTCATAGCCACAAGCGCACCTATAGCGCCGCCGAAGAAGCCCCAACCGAGAAGCACCGCTTCCGGTATGCGCCAAGCGCCCTTTTTCGCCTTCGCCTTATCCACCGCGTAAAGTATAAACGCAATAACGCTCATAACAAGCACAATAGCGCAGAAAGCCGCGATAAGTATTGGTTTCATATCATTTTCCCCATTTCTTCATATTGTATATAAATATTGTATCATATAAAATTCGCTTTGTAAATCACTTTTTTAAAACTTTGCGCTTTTTATACGTTAAATCATAACTTTTTTCTATAAGACGCTCTGTAAAATCAAGCGGAACGGTGCCGTTCAAAATAACAGATATCCAATGCCGCTTGTTCATGTGGTATGCAGGTATTATGCTTTCATAAAGTTCGCGCACGATAAATGCCTCGTCGGGGTCACACTTAACGTTCAAAACATCGGTTTTGCCTTCGCCGGCAATGCCTACACGGCTTTTTTCCACATTCATAACAAGGCCAAACCACTTCCCACCATCGCCGTGGCGCAAAACGGTCGTATCGAAATCGTCTTCAAACGGCTTATCTGCCACCGCCTGCGGCAACGTGAGCGCAAAATCTATAATTTTTTCTCTTTCAGTTTTCATTTTCCCACCTCTTTTGCTTGTTTTCACATACATTTTATCATATTTTGTGAAAAATTTATAGATATTTCTAAAAATAGTATGGATTTTTTAGTTCCTATATGATACAATATATCTGTAATACACGAGAGGTGAGAAAAATGAACAAGAACAATGCACTTTTTTTAGGTGAATATAAAAAACTCGACGATATTTGCCGCGCAAGCCTTGATATGGACGAAGGCATCGCAGAATACGTGAAGGAAATGGAGCTTTCCGAAGGTCCCAAAAAGAATATCGACGCTTGGGTAAACGATTACCACACGCTGAATAAATGCCTGCACATCGGCGCTATACTAGAAAACGAAGAGCTCGCATCGCGCGCACAGTGCACAAAGCAGGACATCGCCTGGCTCAAAAAATTCCAGCAAAAAATAGCAAACGGCGAAGACCCTGTTAAAGAGCTTGAAAAATACCACGATAAGCTCCGCCTTGCGGAAGAAAAGAAAAAGCACTTCGAGCCCTATATGGAAAAAGCGCTTTCCTTCCTCGTTGTGGGCGTTATACTTCTGCTCGCTGTTGCCGACAGTAAAAACAAAAAAAAGATAGAAGAGCAAGCAAAGCTCAAAAAGCAGAAAAAGAAAAAA
>JAFTLJ010000025.1 GCA_017456005.1 Clostridia bacterium
CAATACTGAATTAAATATACTCTTTTCCAATTGATACGAAAAAATTGCCGAATGGTATGGCGAGCCGGTAAACCGCAACAATCCATCGGAGTATACAAAATAACATCCGTAGAATTCGGTAATTTTATCAGCCGACGGGTAGTCATATGTGCTGTTGTAAAAGACTAAATATATACTATCACTTTGAGAGAATGCCGGAGAAGGCTCAAGCCCCGCACTCGACTCTGTAATTGCTTTGTACAGCTCCTTTGCCTTTTCTCCCTCTATTGTTGTATTTTTGTCAAGGTATGAAACATAACATTTGAAATCATTTAACTCACAGATGTGCTTATACGACATATCAACGGCATCATAGTCGTTAGATTTACTAACGTTGCATCCACAGAAAAGGGTTAGTAATAATAAAGCCACAACCAGACAACTAATTTTTTTCATTATGTATCCTCCTTTTTTGAGTATCCTTGCATTCATTATACCACAAAAAAACAAAAACCGCAATCCTTTTGTATCAGAATTGCGGTTTTTGTTTGGCGGAGAAGGAGAGATTTGAACTCTCGCGCCGGATAATAGCCCGACCTACACCCTTAGCAGGGGCGCCTCTTCGGCCTCTTGAGTACTTCTCCGAATAAATAAAGTTATTAAATTTGTGCCTCTCTTATAAGGCTTAATTATTCTAACATATATGTTTAGATTTGTCAAGTGCTTTTTATAATTATTTTTCTGTTTTTTCAGATACTTGTATTTTTGCTGAATTTGTGGTAAAATATACTTATAATCGCAAAAAATCACTGTTTTTATATTAAAAAGGAGTTCAAATGAATAATTTTACTAAAAATATTATAGCAGCGGGCGGTATAGCTGCGGCAGGCGCGGCGCTCGTGGGTGCCTTTGCAATGTTTGCAACAGAAAAACTTATGACATTGGCGCTCAACCGCCAGGATACGAAAAAATATGACAAAACCAAGGGCAAGCTCTCCGGCTCTAAAAAGGTTTCAGAAGCGAAAATGCGCTCCCGCGAGGATGGCGAAAAATTGGCTTCTCTCGAACTTCGCGATGTAGCTATCGAAAGCTTCGACGGCACTATGCTTGTGGGACATTGGTACCCTTGCGAAAATGCAAAAAGAGTTATAGTTGCCATGCACGGATGGCGTTCCACTTGGTACAACAATTTTGGCAGTGTTTCGGAATTTTGGCACGAAAACGGCTGCAGTGTGCTTTTCGCGGAACAGCGTGGGCAGGGAGAAAGCGGCGGCGACTATATGAGCTTTGGTATTTTGGAACGTTACGACTGCCTTGAATGGGCACGTTGGGCAGAAAACGAGGTGGCAAACGGCTTGCCCATTTACCTTGCAGGTGTTTCTATGGGTGCATCTACGGTTATGATGGCATCTTGCCTTGAACTGCCCGAAAGCGTGAAGGGAATAGTGGCGGATTGCGGCTTTACCGCTCCGCACGACATATGGGAGCGCGTGGTGGAGGATAAATTCCACATTCCTTACGAGCTTTGCAGAAGACGCGCCGACAAGATTTGCAGAAATAAGATAAACGAAAGTGCGAAGGCGTATTCCTGCAAGGATGCGCTCGCGGCGGCAAAGGTGCCTGTGCTTTTCATACACGGCACGGACGATAAATTTGTGCCGATTGCGATGACGTATGAAAACTATAAGGCGTGCGCAGCACCGAAGCGTTTGCTTGTGGTGCCCGGGGCAGAGCACGGTATGAGCTACGTTGTGGACAGTGAAAAATACGTGGAAGCAACAAAGACTCTGTGGGCTGAATGTGAAAAATGAAAAAAACGGGGATACTCTCAAGGTATCTCCGTTCTCTTTTTAAAGTTTAAAGATTTCGTCAAATGTTGTGCCTAAAATCTCTTTTATAAGAATGATTTCGTCAGGGTAGAGATGGCGTTGACCGCATTCAATTTTAGCAACAGCGCTGCGAGTGATATCGCAACCCAAAAGCTGCATTTTTGCGGCGAGTGTGTCTTGCGTCATATTGCAAGCTTCACGAATTATTCGTATGTTGGTTCCAATACGCTTTTCTGTTTGAGGATTCATAGTTTAACACCTTTTGCACTTATTTAGGAACAAACCTCTTGACAATATTATAAGTCGGTGTTAAAATAATCTTGCACCTATATAGGTGCAAGAAATAAAATATATAAAAAATCAAAGGAGATTTAGTAATGAAAAAAATTTTGTCGCTTATTCTTGTCGTTATTATGCTTTTGTCTGTTTGCAGTTGCGGTGGAGATAATAACAGTACGGGAACCACCGAAAGTCCAAAAGAAATAGAATATATAGCAGCAGAAAAAGCCTATACTGAACTTATAGAGGCACATAATTTGTGTGTTTCCGCAATGGATAGCATATATGGCGCTTGGTATTTTTCCATTTATGAATATGATGATTATTACGGTACAAGCGGATTTAATGAATTTTGTGATAAGGCTAATGTGGACCCAACCGAATTGATAAATGCAATTTCCGATTTTGCCGGATATAGTGTTTCAAAATCTACTGCATACGGATTATTTGAAGAATTTGATTATTCTACATATTTTGTTGGTATTGTTTTGAAAAATAATGGCACATATGAAAAAATAAACGGACATTTGGCAAGTGCAAAGGAATCACTTAAATCGGTTACAAATGAATATTCGGATTATACGGGATATTCGGTGCTGAAATCTTATTATTCTGAAATTAAAGCATATGGTGAATTTTGCGAAAGCCCCACAGGATCTTTTTCACAGTTGAAAACGACTGTTGATAATTATGAAACGAATTTGAGAAATTATAAGAATGATTTGAGTTTTATATTTGAATAAAATATACCTCCACACCTTGTAAGGTGTGGAGGTATTGTGTTATTTTTACCAAAGTTCTTTTTGCTTACTTTTTCTCGAAAGAAAAAGTAAGTCACGCCATTTCACCTGCAAGCTGTGCGCCGCCGAGAATGTGGAAGTGGAGATGGGGCACGGATTGGCAAGCGTCAGCACCGCAGTTGGAAACAACGCGGTAGCCGTTTGTGATACCCGCGGATTTTGCGATTTCGGGAATTTTTGTGAAGATATATGCAACTATGTCTGCATTAGCTTCGTTGATTTCGTCTACGCAAGCGATGTGTGTTTTCGGTATAACGAGAACGTGAACGGGCGCTTGGGGTGCGATGTCGTAGAAAGCGAGTATCTTTTCGTCTTCATACGCTTTTTTGGAGGGGATTATGCCCGCTATGATTTTGCAAAAAAGGCAATTTTCTACCATATTATATATACTCCTTTAAATTTGCACCTCCCGAGATGTGCTCGGGAGGTTTGTTTTTGTTTTGTACAATGTGGAATTTTTTATTTTATTTCCGCTACGATGGAGGGAAGAGCCGCAAAAGCTTCGCCGAGCTTTGTGGGGTCTTTTGCGCCTGCTGTTGCGCTGTCGGGTCTGCCGCCACCGCCGCCGCCAACGTATTTTGCAAGACCTTTGAGCACGATGGGGGCTTTAACGCCTGCTTTAACGGCGTTTTTGCCGCATACGCAGCAGATCGTGAGCTTGCCGCCCACCATAGAGGAGAGAGCTGCTACGATATTGTCGTCGCTTGCTTTGATATCGTCGCCGAGGGCGCGGAGCGTGTTCATGGGCATATCTGTTTCCATAGAAGCCACTTTAATGCCGTTTTCGAGCACTGTAGCGCCAGCGAGCATAGATGCAACGCCTGCTTTTGCGAGCTTGAGGTTTGCTTCCTCGAGCGCGCGTTTTGCTTCCTTAAGCTCTGCTTCGAGCGCGGAGATCTTCTTTTCGATCTCGCCTTCGTTATTGGCTTTAAGCTTGGACATCGTGCTTGCCACGATTGCAGTTTTGCCGCAAGCGTAGTCGTATGCTTCCATACCCGTGATAGCCTCGATACGGCGTGTGCCTGCCGCAACAGAGGATTCGGAAAGGATTTTGAACATACCGATTTTCGCCGTGTTGTCTACGTGTGCGCCGCCGCAAAGCTCTGCGGAAAAATCGCCCATTTTTACAACGCGCACCGTTGCACCGTATTTTTCGCCGAAGAGAGCGATTGCGCCGGATTTTTTCGCGCTTTCTATATCTGTTTCAAAAGTATCTACCGCGATGCCTTCGAGAATTTTTTCGTTAACAAGGCGCTCTACCTCTTTAAGCTCGTCCGCGGTAACTGCCGCGAAATGCGTAAAGTCGAAGCGAGCAACTTTGTCGTTTACAAAAGAGCCGGCCTGCTGAATGTGTGTGCCGAGAACCTTGCGGAGTGCCGCATCGAGAAGGTGAACTGCGGAGTGGTTTCTTGAGATAGCCGCGCGGCGCTCTTTGTGAAGCGAAAGCGTAACCGTTTCGCCTGTGGAGAGTGTGCCTTCGAGCATTCTGCAAACGTGCATATAAACGCCGTCTTTTTTCTTTGTATCTTCAACGTAAGCTTTGCCGCTTTCGCCGATGATCGTGCCCGTGTCGCCTACTTCGCCGCCGCCTTCGCCGTAGAATACTGTTTTATCTGTGATGATAACTACCTGCTCGGGGGCAAATTCTTCGCCGCTTGCGCTGTCGCAAAGCTCGTCTGTGGTGCTGTCGATAATGCCGAGGATCTTGCCCTCTGCTTCTGTGTTATCGTATCCGATAAATTCTGTAGCTTCAAAACCATCTGCAAGGGAGTTCATGCTGTCGTCCCAACCGCTGATATTGCCGCGTGCGGCGCGAGCGCGCTGCTTCTGCGCGAGCAAGTTTTCTTCGAAGCCTTTTTCGTCTATACCGATGCCGTTTTCCTCTGCGATTTCACGCGTGAGGTCAATGGGGAAGCCGTACGTATCGGAAAGCTTGAAAACGTCTGCGCCGGCAAGCTCTGTTTTACCTTCCGCTTTAGCGGCGGAGATAAGACCTTCGAGAAGGTTCATACCCGCTTCAACAGTTGCACCGAAGCGTTCTTCTTCCATGCGAACGATTTTCTGAATGTAATCGAGTTTTTCCGTGAGTTCGGGGTATGCGGGCTTGTTTTCGCGTGCAACAACCGCCATTACTTCGTAGAGGAAAGCACCCTTTATGCCGAGAATTCTGCCGTGGCGGCAAGCTCTTCTCATAAGGCGGCGGAGAACGTAGCCTCTGCCTTCGTTAGAGGGCATAACGCCGTCTGCGATAAGGAAAGCGGAAGCGCGCGCGTGGTCTGCGATGATACGCAGGGAAACGTCTGCTTTTTCATTTTCCTTGTAGTTTACGCCCGCTTTTTCGCTTACAGCGGAGATGATATTGCGCACGGTGTCTACCTCGAACATATTGTCTACGCCCTGCATTACGCAAGCGAGGCGCTCAAGGCCCATACCCGTGTCTATATTCTTTGTGGCAAGCTCTGTATAGTTGCCGTTGCCGTCATTATTGAACTGGGAGAAAACGTTATTCCAGATCTCCATATATCTGTCGCAATCGCAGCCGGGGCGGCAGTTGGGGCTGCCACAGCCGTATTTTTCGCCGCGGTCGAAGTATATTTCGGAGCAGGGGCCGCAGGGGCCGGAGCCATGCTCCCAGAAGTTGTCGGCTTTGCCGAGACGGACGATGTGCTCTTCGGGTACGCCTATTTTGTTTTTCCAGATGTTATATGCTTCGTCGTCTTCCTCGTAAACGGAGGGCCAGAGAAGGTCGCCGGGGATTTCGAGCGTTTTGGTAAGGAATTCCCAAGCCCATTCGAGCGCTTCTTCCTTGAAGTAGTCGCCGAAGGAGAAGTTGCCGAGCATTTCGAAGAACGTGCCGTGGCGCGCCGTGAAGCCGACATGCTCTATATCGTTTGTGCGTATGCACTTCTGGCAGGTTGCCATACGTCTGCGGGGGGGCTCTGCCTCGCCCGTGAAATATTTTTTAAGGGGAGCCATGCCCGCAACTATAAGAAGGAGCGATTTATCGCTTTCGGGTACAAGGGGATAGCTTCCGCGGCTCAAATGCCCTTTGGATTCGAAGAAAGAAAGGTATTTTGCGCGCAGGTCGTTAAGAGATGTCCATTGCATGATTTTTAACCTCGTGTTTTTTAGTTTTTTGAGAGAATGGTGGGAAGGGGCGGCAATTTTTGCAAAAGCCCATACTTCCCATTATATTATATTTATATTATATTGTGATAATGAAAAAAAGTCAATATTATTTGAAGAAATCTTAAAAATATACTTGACAGGGCGAAAAACTTGTGCTATAATTCAAAATTGCATTATAATTGCTTGTAATGGCGGCATTTTAAATAACTGTAAAAAACAGATGCCATTTCAAGCTTTTGAATACAATTTTCCGCGGCAAAGGGCCGTGGAAGCAAGCCTCGCAAATAGCTTTGAAGGAGTGATTGTATTGAGAACAAAACCCAGACAGCTTGGTAAAGTAACAAGACAGTCTTTTGCCAAAGTCGACCAGATCCTGGAAATGCCCAATTTCCTTGAAATCCAGAAGAAGTCCTATAAATGGCTTCTCGAAAAAGGTATTTCGGACGTGCTTACCGAAGTATCCCCCATTGTCGATTACGCAGGCAATCTCGTTATCGAATTCGTTGACTATACGCTCAGCGATACACCCAAGTATTCCGTAGAAGAATGCAAGGAGCGCGACGTAAACTACGCAGCCCCCTTGCGCGTAACAGTAAGACTTACAAACAAGTCTACGGGTGAAGTGAAACAGCAGGATATCTTTATGGGTGATTTCCCGCTTATGACAGAGACGGGCACATTCGTTATAAACGGCGCAGAACGTGTCGTTGTTTCCCAGCTCGTTCGTTCCCCCGGTATGTACTATGAAATTCAGACCGACAAAGTCGGCAAAAACAACTATGCCGGCACGGTTATCCCCTACCGCGGCGCTTGGCTCGAATACGAAACGGATATGAACGACGTATTCTACGTTAAGATAGACAAGAACCGCAAGATCCCCGTTACAACGCTTATCCGCGCGCTCGATGAAGCGACATCTACATCCACCGACATTAAAACTTATTTCGGCGAAGACGTGAAGATCGTTACAACGCTCGAAAAAGACGGTATGCAGAACGAAGCGGAAAAGAACGGTACGACACCTTACGAAGAAGCTCTTAAAGAAATCTATAAGAAAATGCGCCCCGGCGAGCCTCCGCTCGTAGAAAGCGCACAGCTTCTTCTCAACAACCTTTTCTTCGACCCCAAACGTTATGACCTCGGCAACGTAGGCCGCTACAAGTTCGATAAGAAGGTTGCGCTCGGCAAGCGTATTGCCGGCAAAACGCTTACACGCCCCGTTATCAACCCCATCACAGGCGAAGTTCTTTTCGATGCGGGCAAGGTGCTTTCCTTTGACGAAGCAATGGAAATCGAAAACGCAGGCGTTAACGAAGCGTACGTTGCTATTGAAGACGAAAAAGAAATAAAGGTCTTCGGCAACGGCATGATAGACCCTGCAAAGATCTTCGGCTGCGACCTTCGCGAAGTGGGTATCAACGAAAAAGTTAAGCTTTCGCTCTTCCTCGAGCTTCTCGAACAGTTTGGCGGCGATTTCGACGCCGTTAAGAAGGAAGCAAAAGAACGCGTAGCAGAGCTTTCCCCCAAGCATATCACAAAAGACGATATTTTTGCTTCTATCAACTACCTCATCTGCCTTTCCCACGGCATCGGCACACCCGACGATATAGACCATCTCGGCAACCGCCGTATCCGCGCAGTGGGCGAGCTTATCCAGAACCAGCTCCGCATAGGTTTCTCCAGAATGGATAAGATCATTAAAGAACGCATGACGATTCAGGATGCCGAAAGCCTTACACCCCAAGCGCTTATAAACATCCGCCCCGTTGTGGCTTCCATCCGCGAATTTTTCGGTTCTTCTCCGCTTTCTCAGTTCATGGACCAGAACAACCCCTTGGCAGAGCTTACGCACAAGCGCCGTCTTTCCGCGCTCGGCCCCGGCGGTCTTTCCCGTGACCGTGCCTCCTTCGAGGTTCGTGACGTACACTATACGCACTTCGGCCGTATCTGCCCCATTGAAACGCCTGAAGGCCCGAACATCGGTCTTATTTCCTACCTCGCAACATATGCAAAGATCAACGATTACGGCTTTATCGAAGCTCCTTACCGCAAGATCGACAAGGTAACGGGCAAGATAACAGACGAAGTTGAATATATGACAGCCGACATTGAAGATAACTTCATCATCGCGCAGGCAAACGAACCCCTCGATGAAGAGGGAAGATTCCTCAAAAAACGCGTTACCGTTCGTGACCGTGCGGAAATCGTTGAGGTTGCGGCAAGTGTGCCCGACTATATCGACGTTTCCCCTCAGATGGCGGTTTCCGTTGCGACGGGCTTTATCCCCTTCCTTGAAAACGACGACAACGCCCGTGCGCTCATGGGCTCTAACATGCAGAAGCAGGCAGTTCCGCTTCTCACGACAGACTCTCCTATCGTAGGTACGGGTCTTGAATACAAAGCGGGTATCGACTCCGGCGTTTGCGTTATCGCAAAGAACGACGGTGTTGTTGAATACGTTGCGGCAGACAAGATAGTTATCGTTCGCCCCAACGGCATTAAAGATACCTACACACTTCTCAAATTCAAACGCTCCAACCAGGGCAACTGTGTAAACCAGCGCCCGATAGTTAACGTTGGCGAGGTTATTAAAGCAGGCGACGTTATCGCAGACGGCCCCGCAACGGACAAGGGCGAGGTTGCGCTCGGTAAGAACGCGCTCATCGGCTTTATGACTTGGGAAGGTTACAACTACGAGGACGCCGTTCTTCTTAACGAACGCCTCGTAAGAAACGACGTTTACACTTCTATTCATATAGATGAATACCTTATGGAATCCAGAGATACAAAGCTCGGACCTGAGGAAATCACACGCGAAATACCCAACTGCGGCGACGATGCGCTCAAAGATCTCGATGCAGACGGTATCGTTCGCATCGGTACGGAAGTTCACCCCGGCGACATTCTCGTTGGTAAGGTTACACCCAAGGGCGAAACCGAGCTTACTGCAGAAGAAAGACTCCTTCGCGCTATCTTCGGCGAGAAGGCAAGAGAAGTGCGCGACACATCTCTCCGTATGCCCCACGGTACAAACGGTATCGTAGTTGACGTTCGCGTATTCTGCCGCGGCACAGACGATACTCTTGCCCCCGGTGTAAACAAAGCGGTTAAGGTTTACGTTGCGCAGAAGCGTAAGATCTCTGTTGGTGACAAGATGGCCGGCCGCCACGGTAACAAAGGTGTCGTTTCCCGTATACTCCCCCCCGAAGATATGCCTTACCTTGCAGACGGTACACCCCTTGATATCGTGCTTAACCCCCTGGGCGTTCCTTCCCGAATGAATATCGGTCAGGTGCTCGAGGTTCACCTCGGTATTGCTGCACGCGAACTCGGCGTTAAGGTTATGACACCTGCGTTCGACGGCGCGAAAGAAAAAGACATTACGGAAGCGCTCGAAGAAGCTGGTCTCTACCGTGAAATTCTTCCCGGCGAAGGCTTTTTCGGCAAAAACGTTTACGAAGAAACAATAGATGAAACAGGCAAAAAGGTTTACACTCCCGTGCCTGCAGAACAGCTTGCAAACAAAGAATGGGTTAAAGAAAAGGTTGCAGAGAAAAAACTCAAAACAGCCGACGGTAAACGCATTCTCTACGATGGACGTACAGGCGAAGCATTCGACAACCCCGTAACGGTTGGTATAATGTACTACCTCAAGCTCCATCACCTTGTTGACGATAAGATCCACGCAAGAAGCACAGGTCCTTACTCCCTCGTTACACAGCAGCCTCTCGGCGGTAAAGCGCAGTTCGGCGGCCAGCGTTTCGGTGAAATGGAAGTTTGGGCACTTGAAGCTTACGGCGCTGCTTACACGCTCCAGGAAATCCTTACGGTTAAATCCGACGACGTTACGGGACGTGTTAAAGCATACGAGGCTATCGTTAAAGGTAAAAATATTCCTACGCCCGGTATTCCCGAATCCTTCAGGGTTCTTGTTAAAGAACTTCAGTCTTTGGCTCTTGACGTTCGTGTTCTCGACGACGAGGGCAACGAAATAGAACTTTCTCAGCTCTGCGAAGAAGAGGAAGAGGAAAGAACAGTTTCTGCCGACGATGTTGGTAAGTCTGTTGAAAGCGCCGAGGATGCAGACAATGTTACTATCCTCGATGACCTGCGCGACCAGATGGATCTCGACAGCGACGGTTATGAAGACGATGAAGACGACGAGGAATACGACGAAGAATATGACGATGAGTTCGGCGACGAAGATTACGAAGAATACGACGATGCCGACAATTATGACGAATAAGTGAGGGGAAAATAATGAGTAAGAACATTTTTGACTCCATTAAAATAGGTCTCGCATCTCCCGATATGATCCGCTCCTGGTCTTCCGGCGAGGTAACAAAGCCTGAAACAATCAACTACAGAACCCTCCGCCCCGAACGCGACGGTTTGTTCTGCGAAAAAATATTCGGACCGACGAAAGACTGGGAATGTCTTTGCGGTAAGTACAAACGTGTTCGCTACAAAGGCAAGGTCTGCGAAAAATGCGGTGTTGAAGTTACCACAAAGAAGGTTCGCCGCGAAAGAATGGGCCACATCGAGCTCGCTGCTCCCGTTTCCCATATCTGGTATTTCCGCGCTATCCCTTCGAGAATGGGTCTTCTTCTCGATATTTCTCCCAGATACCTTGAAAAAGTGCTTTATTTTGCACAGTATATAGTTCTTGACCCCGGCAGCACTCCCCTCGAAAAGAAACAGCTTCTTTCCGATAAAGAGTACCGTGATTTCTATGAAAAATATGAAAATGACTTCCGCGTTGGTATGGGCGCGGAAGCCATAAAAGAGCTTCTTGCAGAGCTTGACCTTGAAAAGCTTTCCAAAGAGCTTCGTGATGAGCTCGACAAAGCGCAGGGCCAGAAAAAGCTCCGTATCATCAAAAGACTCGAGGTTGTTGAAGCTTTCCGTAAATCCGGCAACCGCCCCGAATGGATGATACTCGACGTTGTTCCCGTTATTCCCCCGGACATTCGTCCTATGGTACAGCTCGACGGCGGCCGTTTCGCAACGTCAGACCTTAACGACCTCTACCGCAGAGTTATCAACAGAAACAACCGTCTGCGCAAGCTTATGGAGCTCTATGCCCCCGAAATTATCATACGCAACGAAAAGCGTATGCTTCAGGAAGCTGTCGATGCACTTATCGACAACGGCCGCCGCGGTAAATCCGTAACGGGCGGTTCTTCCAACAGACCTCTCAAATCTCTTTCCGAAATGCTCCGCGGTAAGCAGGGACGTTTCCGCCAGAACTTGCTCGGTAAACGTGTTGACTATTCCGGCCGTTCCGTTATCGTCGTAGGTCCTACGCTGAAAATTTACCAGTGCGGTCTTCCCAAAGAAATGGCGCTCGAGCTCTTCAAGCCTTTCGTTATGAAACGCCTTGTTGAAACGCAGAACGCTTCCAATATTAAAGACGCAAAGAAGAAAGTGGATAAGGCAAGCCCCGAGGTTTGGGACGCACTCGAAAACGTCATCAAGGACCATCCCGTTCTTCTGAACCGTGCGCCTACACTTCACCGTCTTTCCATTCAGGCATTCGAGCCCGTACTCGTAGAAGGCAGAGCGATCAAGCTCCATCCTCTCGTATGTACCGCGTTCAACGCCGACTTCGACGGTGACCAGATGCCTGTTCACGTACCGCTTTCCAACGAAGCGCAGGCGGAAGCAAGATTCCTTATGCTTTCCGCGAACAACTTCTTGAAGCCTGTGGACGGTAAAGCCGTAACCGTTCCTTCTCAGGATATGGTGCTTGGCTCTTATTACCTTACCATCGACCGCGCAGGCGAGATCGGTGAAGGCAGCGTATTCCGCGACTTCGACGAAGCGATGATGGCATACGCAAACGGTCTTCTCGGCATCCACGCACCCATCAAGGTCCGCGTTTCCAAGGAGATCGACGGCGTCGTTCATACAGGCATGATCGATGCCACACTCGGACGTCTTATCTTCAACGCGCCGATCCCGCAGGACCTCGGCTTCGTTGACAGAAGTAAGCCCGAAAACCTTTTGAAGCTCGAGATCGACTTCACGACCAAGAAAAAACAGCTTGGTCAGATCGTAGACCGTACCATCAAAAAGCACGGTCCCAGCGTGACCGCACAGGTCCTTGACGATATCAAGGCAAACGGTTACAAATACTCCACTCTTGCATCTATTTCCATTTCCGTACTCGATATGACCGTTCCCAATGAAAAGAAGACTATCATCGCAAAGGCTGAGCATGACGTTGAAATGATCCGCCGTCAGTTCCGCCGCGGTGTCCTCTCCGAGGATGAACGCTATGAATGTGTCATCAAGATCTGGGAAAAGGCGACCAACGACGTTATCGAAGCGCTCAAAAACTGCATGGACCGTTACAACTCCATCAACATGATGTCCGACTCCGGTGCCCGTGGTTCTATGGCGCAGATGCGTCAGCTCGCAGGTATGCGTGGTCTTATGTTTGCGACTAACGGCCGTACGATGGAAATCCCGATCAAGGCGTGCTTCCGTGAAGGTCTTTCCGTATTGGAATACTTCGTCGGTGCGCGTGGTTCTCGTAAATCCCTTTCCGATACAGCGCTTAAAACAGCTGACTCGGGTTATCTTACAAGACGACTCGTTGACGTATCTCAGGAAGTTATCATTCGTGAGGAAGACTGCGGCTCCACAGAGGGTATCTGGGTGTCCGACGTCAAGGACGGCAACGAAGTCATCGAACCGCTTGCTGACAGACTTCCCGGTCGTTACGTTATCGGTGACGTTGTCGATGCAAACGGTAACGTGCTTGCGTATGACGGTGAAATGCTCACTCTCCAGCAGGCAAACGCCATTGTGGAGGCAGGTATCGAACAGGTTCACGTTCGTTCCATCCTCAAATGTAAATGCAAACACGGCGTATGTGCTCCCTGTTACGGTGCCGACCGAGCGACGAGCAAGACGGTAAGCGTCGGTGAAGCGGTCGGTATCATCGCGGCGCAGTCCATCG
>JAFTLJ010000026.1 GCA_017456005.1 Clostridia bacterium
TCTTACAGCGGGTAAAAAATGATCCGTATGCGGCGAATTAACGGTAAAACAGGAAGTAATCAAAGCCAAAGGCCACACGGAAGTGGATGTTGCAGGCAAAGATGCGACATGCACGGCAGACGGTCTTACAGCGGGCAAAAAATGCTCCGTATGCGGCGAATTCACGGTAAAACAGGAAGTAATCAAAGCTAAAGGCCACACAGTAGTATCTCTTCCCGGTATAAAAGAGACATGTACGGAAGATGGTCTTACAGCAGGCGAAAAGTGCTCTGTGTGCGGTGAAATTCTTGTTGCACAGGAAGTGATCAAAGCCGGCCACAAAGAAGCAGACGTTGCAGGCAAAGAAGCAACATGCACGGAAGATGGTCTTACAGCAGGTAAAAAATGTTCCGTATGCGGCGAAGTTCTTGTTGCGCAGGAAGTAATTCCCGCAAAAGGTCATACAGAAGTTGTAGTTGCAGATAAAGAAGCAACATGCACGGAAGATGGTCTTACGGCAGGCAAAAAATGTTCCGTATGCGGCGAAGTTCTTGTTGCACAGGAAGTAATTCCCGCAAAAGGTCACACAGAAGTAGCTGTTCCCGGTAAGGAAGCGACATGTACGGCAGACGGTCTTACAGCAGGTAAAAAATGCTCCGTATGCGGCGAATTCACAGTAAAACAGGAAATTATTCCTGCTACAAACCACAAGGCAACCTCCTCTGTCGTATTCTATACGAAGGGCGAAAACCCCGTTGCTATTGTAATTGCTACAAATAAAAACCTCGGTACACTCGTTGCAGGCGAAGGCATAGAAGCGCTTGTACAGGGTAACTTCTACGTTGTTAACTCTTGCGGATGCACGAATACAGCGGTTGCAGACCTTGGTGCGGCTGTTGCAGATAAACAGGTTACTGCCGGCTGGACGAACGTACTGTCTAACGGCAGAGTACAGAACAGAACGAGCTGGCTGATGAAAACGGTTTCGCTCAAGAACTTTACGCTCAACAGCTATATGGATGAAGCGGCACTTAATTCCGCTATGGGCGCATATGCTTCTATGGGTAAATTCGGCACGGTTACGCTCACAAACGTAGACGGCAAGAACGCAGCGCTCGTATTTGACGGCACAGGCGAAGCAAAGCTTATAACAGACTATAAATGGAACTTCGTTTATGCAAATTACGATGGTTCCGGCCTCAACGTTGCAACAGGCACAACATGGACACCTCTTGCAATGAACCATATGGAACTTATCAGAACCGCAATAGACTTTGCGCTCAATGAAGAAGCAGGCTACAGCAGAGATATTTGGGTATCTGCTATGGATACATACGGCGGCCTTCCTTCTATTGTTACGTTGGACGGCAAGTACAACGGAACAACTATCCAGGTGAACAATACAAACGTTTGGAATAATTCCATTATTCCCGTTAGATACACAGCTGCACTTAAGAACTACGAAGCACTCGAAGACAGCGACGAAGTTATAGCAGAAAAGCTTGCAGCAGCGGAGAAGGCTCTCAAAGATGCTCAGAAAGCGCTCGACGAAGCTGTAGCTGCAAATGCAAACGTTGCAGCGCTCAAAGCGGCAATGAATAAGGCGGAAAAAGCACTTGATGCTGCTAAACAGGCAGAATACGATGCAAAGGTTGCTTACGAAACGGAAAAAGCAAGCAGCGGTATTAACAGCGAAGCAAGCGTAGCTCTCAAGGCTGTATATGACGAAAAAACAGCTAAAAAGAATAGTGCTCAGGCAGAATACGATGCGGCAAAAGCGGCATATGATGAGGCTGTAAATGCAGACGAAGCTCTCAAGGCTCTTGTAGCGGCTCTCACAGATGCTACAAACGCTCATAAAACAGCAGAAGCTAACCAGAAGAAGGTAGATACGTACAAAGAATACGCTGCCCTCTATGAAGCGTTCCTCGCTGAATACAGCAAAGCGGCAAACGTAGCACTTTGGGACGTAAACAACATGGAAGAAAGCGCGATAGTAAAAGCTTTTGCAAATGTTCCCGAAGACCAGCGCGCGCTCCCCACATACACATACTACTATGATGCGGAAACAGATACATATACGGTATTTGTAACATCTGCAACAGACAAAAACACAATCGAAAAATTCACAGACAATACACCGATCAAACCCTATAACCCCAAAAACATTGATACATCCAACAAAACAACAGTGTTTATCACAATGGGAGAAGAACCCAAAGCTATCGAGATAGCGACAGGCAAGGTTATTTACGATTTTGCAGTTGCATATTCCGTTGGCGAAGTTAAGGGTGGATATCTCTATCTTATGAAAGCTGTCGATGGCAAGAATGTTATTATGACAGAGCTTGGCGCGGCTGTTGCAGATAAACAGGTTACAGGCGGCTGGACGAACGTAAAATCCAACGGCAGAGTACAAAGCTACAGTACTTATCTTATAAGAATGGTTTCCCTCAAGAACTTTACGCTCAACGGCTATATGGATGAAGCGGCACTTAATTCCGCTATGGGCGCGTATGCTCCTATCGGCAATTTCGGCACGGTTACGCTCACAAACGTAGACGGCAAGAACGCAGCACTCGTATTTGACGGAACGGGCGAAGCAAAGCTTATAACAGATTATAAATGGAACTTCGTTTACGTTAACTATGATGGCTCCGGCCTCAACGTTGCAACAGGCACAACTTGGACACCTCTTGCAATGAACCATATGGAACTTATCAGAACCGCAATAGACTTTGCGCTCGGTGAAGAATCAGGCTACAGCAGAGATCTTTGGGTATCTGCTATGGATGCATACGGCGGCCTTCCTTCTATTGTTACGTTGGACGGCAAGTACAACGGAACAACTATCCAGGTGAACAATACAAACGTTTGGAATAATTCCATTATTCCCGTTAGATACACAGCTGCGCTTAAGAACTACGAAGCACTTGAAGACAGCGACGAAGTTATAGCAGAAAAGCTTGCAGCAGCGGAGAAGGCTCTCAAAGATGCTCAGAAAGCGCTCGACGAAGCTGTAGCTGCAAATGCAAATGTTGCAGCACTCAAAGCGGCAATGGATAAGGCGGCTGAAGCACTTGAGGCTGCTAAACAGGCAGAATACGAGGCAAGAGCTGCTTACGAAACGGAAAAAGCAAGCAGCGGTTCTAAAAGCGAAGCAAGCGTAGCTCTCAAGGCTGTATATGACGAAAAAACAGCTGAAAAGAATAGTGCCCAGTCTGCATACGATACGGCAAAAGCGGCATACGACGCAGCGGTAGCGGAAGACGAAGCACTTGCATCGCTCAACACAGCTCTCACAGATGCTACAAACGCTCATAAAACAGCAGAAGCTAACCAGAAGAAGGTAGATACGTACAAAGAATACGCACCTCTCTACGAAGCGTTCCTTGCTGAATACAGCAAAGCGGCGAACGTAGCACTTTGGGATGTAAACAACATGGAAGAAAGCGCGATAGTAAAAGCTTTTGCGAATATTCCCGAAAATCAGCGTGCACTTCCCACGTATACATACTACTATGATGCAAAAACAGATACATACACGGTATTTGTAACTTCTGCAACAGACAAAAACACAATCGAAAAATTCACAAACAATATAGCTATTAAACCCTACGATCCCGAAAACTGATTATAGGTAAAATAAGTAATAGCTTAGTTATCTGAACAAAAGTTGGCGATACTTGGTTTTATAACCGAGTATCGCTTCTTTTTTGCATATTTCAGACGGGTGAAGACCTGTAAGTTTGCCGCAGGTGTTTTTTGCGCGAAGCTTGAAAGTTTTATACTTACAAAGTTAATGTATGAATGATAATACATTGTTCTAAATTGTCATTATGGAAAAATACAATATTGAAAATATTAGCCCGGATGAAAACAGCCCCATGAGTGGGTGCAGATTATTTAAGCGGAAAATAATAAAGGCACTAACTTTTTTTGGGTTAGTGCCTTTATTATCGGTTGGCTTTTTATGAAAATATTTTATTTGTACCCGCCTTATCGGCGCATAGTGTAATAATATCTTTCTTCTTCTGCCATCTTTTTGATTTGAACGCCGAAAAGCTCTTGTATTACGGGCGATTTGCACATTTCGGCAGGGGGAGATTTTATGAGCGAAGTTTTGTTTGCCATCAATACGATCTCATCGGAAAAATCGAAAGCAAGGGGCAGATCGTGCATTACCGTAACGATACCCTTGCCGCTATCGGCAAGCGCGCGCAGAATGTGCATCAGCTCAAGCTGATGGGCAATATCGAGGTAGGTCGTGGGTTCGTCCAGGAGAATGTAATCCGTATCCTGGGCGAGAGCCATTGCGATATAGGCGTTTTGCCTCATACCGCCGGAAAGGGTGTGCAGGGGCTTGCCTGCAAGCTCGCATATGCCTACACGCTCCATAGCGGAATACGCTATCTTTCGGTCATTTTCGGTATATCGCCTCGGATAGCTGAGATAGGGGAATCTGCCGTGCAGGACCATCTGCTCGACAGTCATATCGGGTGTGCTTTTTCCCTGGGAAAGATATGCCACCCTTTGCGCTATCTCGTTCCGCTTTAAAGAGGAAAGCTCTGCGCCGTCTATGGATATGCTTCCGTTCGAGAGGGGAAGTATACCGAGTATTGCTTTGAGAAAAGTGCTTTTTCCGCTTCCGTTTACGCCGATAATGCTTGTAAGGCGCCCCTTTTCAATGCTCACACCTATACCGTCCAACACGGGTTGCTTTCCGTAGCCCACGGTTATATTTTTAATTTCAATCACGGCTGTGTCCCCCTTTTCCTTTTACTAAAATAAAGATAAAAAAGGGTGCACCGAGAAACGCCATGATAATACCGACGGGCAATTCATAAGGCGCAAACACCACTCTTGCAAGTGTATCGCAAAGCGAGACAAAGCCCGCGCCGAGCAAAGCGCACAGCGGCAAAAGATGCTTTGATTCCGAGGTGGCAAGCCTTCTTACCGTATGAGGCACCAAAAGCCCCACAAAGGAAAGAAGCCCGCAAACGCTGACTGCCGCACTCGCCAAAAGCGCAGACAGCATCAAAAATATCACACGCGCGGCACCCGTATTAAGCCCAAGCCCTTTTGCGTTCTCGTCGCCGAGTGTAAGCAAGTCAAGCTCGTTTGAAAGTGTAGTAAGCACTGCAACCGATATGAAAATAACAACGGCGGCAGGCAATATTTTTGCGTATGTAACCGAAGAGAAATCCCCTATTTTGAAATCGTTGCGCATTATAGCGGCATCGGGGACGAATGTAGTGACCGTATCTGAAAGTGCGCCGAGAAACGCGTTGAGCGCCACGCCCATAAGTATTACCGTGCCGCGGGATGCCCCCCACTTTTTCGCGCCGAGGCTTACTAGCATCACTGCAAAAAACGCGCCGAGGAAAGCGAACAGGGAAAGGCGCCAGCCGCCGATAATGCCGAAAACAGAGCAAAGCGTGGTGGCAAGCCCTGCACCGGCGTTTACCCCTATAATGCTCGGGGAGGCCAGCTTGTTTGCGAGCACGCCTTGGATGACCGCGCCGGACACCGCAAGTGCCGCGCCGCAGGTAAGCGCGGCAAGCACCCTTGGCAAACGAACGTAGATAAGGATCCTTGCCTCCGGGCTCTCCATATCGCCGCGCACGATAGCTGCGAACGCCCCGGATAGGCTAAGGTTGGTGGCACCGAGCAAAATGCCGAAAAAAGCCGAAAGCAAAAGCAGCGCTGCGGCGGCAAGGTATACGTATACTATCTTATTTTTCGGTAAGCTTTTCATAAAGAGCCTCGTATGCTTCTGCGAAGCGTGCATTTGGCTTCAAGTTGAAGAGAGTTTTATCCATAACGTGTAATCTTCCTTCCTTGATTGCCGTAAAACTGCTCCAAGCAGGGTTTTCTTTTATCATATTTTCAAGCGATTTCATCGCTTTTTCCGTATCGCTGCCCATCGTGACCACAAAAACGTGATGCACTTCTTCTCTGATAACCGCTTCCACGCTTAAGTTTTCTATTAGGCTTGTGTCGCTGTCGGCAATATTGATACATCCCATATCGGCGAGCATTTCGCCGAGTATTGTGCCTTTGCTGCCTTTGGCTTTTACAAAGCTTGAAGAGGTGCGAAGCAAAAGGATCTTTCTCTCATTTTCGGGAATGTCTGCGCTTTTATAATTAGCTTTTATAGCGTCTATCTGCGCTGCCAGCTTCGTTCCGTTCTGCGCGTACAAGTCCTTTCTGCCTGTTATGTCGGTGCAGATATTCAGCATATGCAGGTAATCGCCAAAATTATCTACGTCGAAGTAAACAACGGTAACTCCCATAGCTTCCAGAGCACCCTTCATTTCTATGTTGGAAGCAGTTGATGCGCTTGCGATAACAAGCTCCGGCGCGGCAGATATCAAAAGCTCGAGGCTGGGCGAATGAGCCCCGCCGATATTGACAGCGCCTGTAAGCTCAAGCCCGAAATCATCCCACGCATCCTCTGCGGCGGCGCAAAGCTCGCCGCCTGCGAGCACCCAAATATCCGCAAAACTGCCGAGAAGAGCGGCAACTCTTTTGGGGTTCTTTTTTACGCAAACCTCGCGCCCGAGGGCATCGGTAAAGGTGATTCCGCCCGTTTCGTTTTTGCCGTTTTCGTTATTGCACGAAACGAGCATAGCCGCGGATGATATGGCTATGAAACAAACAAGCAGTATGCAAAAAGTTCTGTAAATCTTAATTTTCATTTTAAACCGAATCCAATGCAAAGTTATTGACATATGCCGTAAACAGTGATATAATAAACCATATAAATGGCATATGCCGAATTTGTTTTATTATATCACAGAACAGCATTTATGTCAATCAGTGCGGAAAGGAAAAGAAATGCCGAGACCTAAAAAATGCAGAAAAGTATGCTCGATGCCGAGAACGTGTGAGTTTGCGCCCGTCGGAAAGACTTCGGAGTTTGTTACGCTCACGGTGGACGAGTACGAAACCATTCGTCTTATCGATAAGCAAGGGTTTTCACAAGAGGAATGCGCCGCCTATATGCAGGTGGCAAGGACCACGGCACAGCAGATATACAATTCCGCCAAAAACAAGATTGCTACGGCTTTGGTCGATGGCTTCGGTATCCGCATAGAGGGCGGAGATTACCGCCTTTGCGATGGCAAGGAAGCGCATTGCGGATGCGGCGGATGCCAAAGGCATTGCCAAAATTCATTTTAAGAAAAGTAAGGAGAAAATGCTATGAGTATCACAAAAGAACAGATTACAAGCGTTAAAGGGAGAGGCTTTCTTCTGAACAGAGGCACGGAATGCTTTTCGGGCAGAATCGTAACCGTTGCGGGGCTTTTTACCCCCGACGAGCTGCACGCGATCGCAGAGTGCGCAGAGAAGTTTGGCAATGGCAAGGTTATCGTAACCTCCAGACTTGCCGCAGAGATAGTGGGTATACCGTTCGATAAGATTCCGGCGGCAGAAGCGTTTATGGCAGAGCGCGGTTTACACTTTGGCGGTACGGGCGCGAAGGTTCGCCCAATAACCGCTTGCAAGGGCACTACATGTGTTTACGGCAATATTGATACACAGGCACTTGCAAAGGTCATATACGATAAATTTTATATAGGAATGCGCGATGTAAAGCTGCCGCACAAGTTTAAAATAGGTGTAGGCGGATGCCCGAACAGCTGTATGAAGCCGAGCCTTAATGACGTAGGCATAGAAGGCTGCAGGGTATTTTCCTTCGACAGAGAGCTTTGCAGAGGCTGCAAAAAATGCGCCGTTGCCGCGAACTGCCCTTCCAAAGCCGCAAGCGTTGTTGACGGAAAAGCAATAATTGACGGCAGTAAATGTACAAAATGCGGTGTTTGCGTCGGCAAATGTCCCTTTGGTGCCGTTCCCAAGGAAGCAGAGTCTGCCTGCCGCATCTTCGTTGGCGGAACTTGGGGGAAAACACAGCGTATGGGCACTCGCTTGAATGCGGTTTATTCTGAAGAAGAGGTGCCTGCCGTAATAGAAAAGGTTATGCTTTGGTATAAAGAAAACGGATACGTTAAAGAGCGCCTTGGTGCGGCGATAGACAGGCTCGGCGCAGATACGCTTGAAGCTGCAATCGCGGGCGACGACCTTATTTTGAGAAAAGAAGAAATTCTTGCAAAGCCTTTGCTTGAAAGATAAATTTTTTTGAGGTGATTATTATGAAAATTGCAGTAACATACGAAAACGGACAAATATTTCAGCACTTCGGCCATACGGCACAGTTTAAGCTTTACGAAGTAGAAAACGGTAAGATCGTTTCCTCCGAAGTAATCGACACAAACGGGCAGGGACACGGTGCATTGGCGGGCGTACTTAGCACGGTTCGCGCTGATATACTTATCTGCGGCGGCATAGGCGGTGGTGCACAGATGGCGCTTGCAGCGGCAGGCATAAAGCTCTTTGGCGGCGTGAGCGGAGATTGCGATGCGGCGGTTGAAGCTTTGCTTGCCGGCAACCTCGGCTACGACCCTGATGTAAGATGCAGTCATCACGACCACGAGCACGGTGAGGGCGGACACACCTGCGGCGACCACGCTTGCGGAAGCCATAAATGCGGCGGCCATAGCTGCCATTGAAAACAAACAAGGGATAGAGGCGTATACGCTTCTATCCCTTGTTTGTTTTTAGTTGAATGTGTGAAGGTGAATTTTATTTTCTTGCAATTAAGAAGACAAACTTTTTATATTTATAATTGACTTTTAATAAATATATTTGCTTCTTCATTATTTTTCCTCTTCATTATTTTTCCGTTATCATGCCTATACCTTTTTCGAGCGTTTCGTAATCCAGCATACCCACGCCGCGTGCAATCAAATTGCCTTCTTTATCGATAAAGTACGTTGTGGGGAAGCCGGTTATACCGTATGTGTTCACGGCATCGCTGTTTACATCGAAGAACACATCGAAATCGTAGCCGTTCTGTTCAACGTATTTTTTTGCGCTTGCTACGGTTTCTCTTTCGCCGTCTGTGGCGTTTACCATGAGGAATTGAACATTCGGGTAGTTTGCATAGGCCTTATTAAAATCTGCCATTTCCGCCTTGCAATAGTAGCACCAGGTAGCCCAGAAATTCAGCACTATCGGCTTGCCGGCGAAATCGGAAAGGTTAACTTCGTTGCCGTTATTATCGAGCACAGTGAAATCGGGGGCGTTGAAAGGCTTTGTTTGCGGCTTTGGTGCAGTAGTAGTTGTAGCCGTAGTTGTAGATGTGGTTGCAGTAGTTTTAACTGTCGTGGCTGTGGTTGTGGCAATTGTATTTGTCGTGCTTGTTGAGGCGGTCGATATGGTTGTTCTATCCGTTACGGAAGTTTTTTGCGCTTCGGTAGTTGTAAGGGACGTGCTTGCAGAGCTTTCTGCTGTGGCAGAACTGCTTGAAGTAATATGTGCGACCGTCGTAGTTTTTTTACCCAAAGGCTTTACCGTTATATTGGTTTCGAGGTTTGGAACAGCATAATCTTTGCTGAGGTTGTTGTAGAGTACAGATGCGCCTGCTATAGTGCCCACGAGCAAAACGGGAATTACGAGCCATTTTATTATTTTATTCATAAATTTCCTCCTAAGACATCATTGCCAGAAATTTTCCGAAAAGACCTGTTGCCATAAGAACACCTATGAGAACAAGGAATATTCCGCTTATGATATTTATAACGTTGTAATGTTTTTTTATAAAATTGAATGTGTTTTTGAATTTATCTATCAAAATTGCGCTTATAAAAAACGGGATCCCAAGCCCTGCGGAGTAGGAGAGAAGCATAAGAACGCCCTCCAGCGTGTTGCCTCCGCTTGCCGCCATCATAAGTGCGGAACCGAGGAATGCGCCCACACATGGTGTCCAACCTATAGAGAATATCACGCCGAACAAAAGGGAAGAGAAGAAGCCGAGCGATTGCTTTCTTGCCATGCGGCTGCCCTTGAAAATATTTAATTTGAATATTCCGAGGAAGTTGAGCCCGAAGAATATAACTATAGCGCCTGTTACTATGTTGACGATCGTTCCGTATTTGCCAAGCAATTCTCCGAAAAAGCCTGCCAGCGCACCGAGCAAAACGAAAACTGTTGTGAACCCGAGAATGAACCCGAGAACGTTTTTTATAACCTTTTTGCTGTCTTTTTCTTCTGCAGAGCCGCCTGCAAAATAGGAAACGTAGATTGGCAGCATCGGTAAAAGACAAGGGGAAATGAAAGTTATTATACCTTCAAGAAAAGAAATTAAATATTGCATATATAAACCTCCTGCCGAGAAAATTATTGTTTTTTGTAATTCTATTATAATATAAAACCCATAGGTTTTCTGTGATTTGGTCACAAAAAAATCCACGATTTTTTAATCGTGGATTTTCAGACATGAATTATATGTTCAGGAATTCTTCCGCGTAGTGAACGGCTACTGCGCCGTCTGCCACGGCGGTTACTATCTGGCGGAGCGCCTTTGTGCGAACGTCGCCTACGGCATATACGCCCTCTGCGCTTGTTTTTGTGCTTTCGTCGGCTATTATATAGCCGTTTTCATCGAGCTCAATTGCGCCTTTCAAGAAGTCTGTGGCGGGTTTTCTACCTATGCTTACAAACACGCCGTCGCAGGAAAGCTCGCTTATTTCGCCTGTTACTTTGTTCTTTATTTTTACGCCCGTGACTCTTTTATCTGCCACAAATTCTTCTATGGAGCTGTTCCAAAGAAATTCCACGTTTTCTGCTTTCATAAGCGGTTCGTGATATATTTTTGTTGCACGAAGTGTGTCCCTGCGGTGTACGAGATATACTTTTTTTGCAAGGCGGGAAAGGTACAGCGCGTCTGCCGCAGCAGAGTTTCCGCCGCCTACGACAACAACAGTTTTGTCTTTATAAAATCTGCCGTCGCAGTGCGCGCAGTAGTGTACGCCCCTGCCGATCAGCGCCTGCTCGTTTGCAACGCCGAGCTCGCGTGGGTTTGCGCCCGTTGCTATAACCACGGTTTTTGCCTCGAAAACCTTGGAATATGTGTGAACTTTTTTCGTTTTTTCGGAAAGATCTACGTGAGTAACGTCTTCGTATTCTGTTTTGGCGCCAAAGCGCTCTGCGCCCTGCTGCATCTTCATGCCGAGAGTAAAGCCGTCTACGCCTTCTTCAAATCCGGGGTAATTATCTATATCCCCCGTGAGCGCCATTTGGCCGCCCGCCGACATTCGCTCCAGCACAACTGTGTCGAGCCCTGCACGCGCCGCGTACAATGCGGCTGTATACCCCGCGGGGCCGCCGCCTATTATTATCATATCGTATATATGTTCCATGCTTGACCTCCTTTTTTTCTATTATAACCCCCAATCACAGGTTTGTCAATTCGATATTTTTCAACGCAAAATATGCGTTATTGACATACTTTCGGGGGTGTGCTATAATTTTTATATACAAATGCCACATCATATTTGAAAGGAGAGCTTCAAATGTTTGAAGATGTATATAAAGAAATGCTTCCTTTTTGGAATGAAATAACCGAAAAGGAAAGGAATTTTATTTGCGAGCATTCGCTGGCGACTACTTACCTGAAGGGGACTACCGTCCACGACAGCACAGAGTGCTCGGGAGTTTTTTTCGTTCGTTCCGGTTGCTTGCGCGTTTATATTATGTCCGAGGACGGCAAGGAAATAACACTTTATCGCTTGCATAAGGGCGGTATGTGCATGCTTTCCGCCTCCTGCGTTTTGCAGGCCATAACCTTCGACGTTTTTGTGGATGCAGAGGAAAACAGCGAATGCTATATTATAAGCGGACCAGCGTTTGCGACTGTTTCGGAAAATAACCCAAACGTTAAAATATTTGCACTGGAAACCGCCGTAAGCCGCTTTTCCGACGTTATGTGGGTAATGCAACAGATATTGTTTATGGGCATGGACAGGCGCCTTGCGATTTTTCTGCTTGACGAAGCTTCCAAAACAGGTACGGACACAATAAAATTAACTCACGAGCAGATAGCCAAATATATGGGTTCTGCCCGTGAGGTGGTTACGCGAATGCTGAAATATTTTGCCGGGGAGGGGATGATATCAGCCTCCCGTACAGAGGGAATAAGGTTGCTCGATAAAAAGCGTCTACGCACCTTAGCCTTCTAACATAGCGAGTATTTGCGCCTTGGGGCGTGCACCCGTTGCCTGGTTTACTATTTCGCCGTTTTTCATAACCACGAGCGTGGGAATGCTGAATACGCCGAATTCGCCTGCGAGGTCGGGCTCTTCGTCAACGTTGATCTTTCCTACGATGATGTCTCTGCGTTCCTCTGCTATTTCGTCTACAATGGGGGAAACCATACGGCAGGGGCCGCACCAATCTGCGTAAAAATCTAAAAGTACGGGTTTATCGCTGTTTTTTATTTCTTCAAAATTTGCATAATTTATTTTCTTTACTGACATATTATTATTCTCCTTTGTTTTGTTTTGTTTTGTGTCTTTATTCTAACATATTTTATATCGTTTTACTGTGATTTAGTCACAATTATTGGGAAATATATCGATTTTTTTTGAAAAAGAGAAAATTTTGCGTATAAGGCGTTGCGTTCCGATTTAAATATACACTTCTTTGTGCTAAAAACCCTTTAAGAAGTGTATATTTTTTTCCTGTTTCTGCCCAATAATCAATGGTTCTGCTTGCGTGAAAGTCTAGCAGAGAGCATACGTGTTTTTTTATTTTGAAAAGCAGATAAAAACTTTTTGGGCAAAAGAAACAATTAGGGCAACTTTTTTTGAATTTTGTTACAAAAAAGACAAATCAGAAACGAAAAATGGTCAGGTTGATTGACACAAATGTCTTTTTGTGTTATGATTATATCAACATAAATAATGCTTTATATTCAGTTTGATTTGTGCAAACTGTATATTATTTGGAGGGTGAAATGAAAAAAGCAGTGGCTTTGCTACTTATTGCGGCAATGTCTGCTATGCTGTTCGCCTGCGGAGCTGCGGAGCCTGCTGTTACCATACCTACAACGGCGGGAACTATTGCAACTACCGAAAAACCCGTACTTCCGGCAGACCCTATTGAACCTTATGCGGATATTGATTTTGAAAAAAGCACCGTTTCGGAGAAAAACGGGGTTATTTCTCTTGAAATAAAAACAAACGGAGAGGCTGATGCCGCCACCGTAAAAGAAGTGCCCCTCACTTTTGGGAAAAACACGAAAACCCTTTCTGCGCTTCGTATAGAAAATACGGGAACTTGGGTGAAGGGCGTTTTCGGTGAATTTGAAAACAGCGCCGATTTCGATGCTTTTGTGGCGGAAGCGGGAGGTATTTCCATAGAGGTATTTTACCTTGACAATTCTACCACGGGGCTTACGCGCGGCATAGTTTGCGCTACGGAATCCATAGGCGGCGACGGAAAGCGTTCGGGCTTCGGCATAGCCGAGACCGCGGGCGGAGAGCCATATTTTGTAACGGGACATCCTGTCGAAAACGTGTACTCAACGGTCACGGCAAACAAAGCATCCGAAACAGAGCCGGTGCATGTTCTGGCGGTCTACAATGCGGAGACCGTGAGAAATTCCATATATATAAACGGAGCGCTCGTTTCTTCAGACCGTGCGGCAGGCGCGTTTGCTGCGGCAGACAAAACGGAAGCATACGAAGGCTTCAATATGGGCAACGTATTCTATATAGGTGCAGACCCTTCCGCGCTGAATGAAAAACCGGAAAAATGCGATTTTCCATCTAACGACCTTACTGTTTTAGACGTAAAATTTTATAACAGAGCGCTTTCTGCCGAAGAAGCGGTAGCGGTCTATAACACGGCAACGGAAATTTTTAAATAACAACGAATTTTTAAGAAACTTCAGAAGTTTCTTTTAAAGAATATAAATCAAGGAGAATTTTATAATGAAAAAGGTGATATCACTTATGCTTGCAGTAACAATGATGCTCGGCATTTGCGCTTGCGGCGGCAATAAACCCGCAGCTACAACTGCCCCCACACAAGACCCCACACAGAGCACGAGCGGCACGACAGGTACGACGGGCACAACACAGCCCTCCTTCCTCGTTCCTTCCTCCAAAGGCTTCGATGATAAAAACATTGTGCTTCAGTTTGCGTCCGTTTCCGACGTTCACGTTGCACGTAATGCGGCAGCGCAGGGAAGAGTACAGTCTGCGTTTGAACAGCTTAAAGAAGCGGCTCTTCTTTATACGGAAAAAGGGCTCGATGCAGTAATCGTATCCGGCGACCTTACAGACGACTATGGCAACAATCAGGATACAAAAGCGGCTGAAATAAAGAAGCTTAAAACAGCTTATGAAAACGTTTTCGATCCCAGCAAGGTTCCGATGGTATACGGACTTGGCAACCACGACCACGACTTTGAAAGAAACGGCGGCGCAGGCTCTGATCTTGCTACGTTTATCGAAGTTATGGGCAATAAAGCGGCTTATACACAGTATGACGTTGCGTGCAGCGATTCTGCTCACGGCAGCCGCCACGCAGTTATCGGCAACTACCACTTCCTTTTCGTAGAGCCTATCACATACGGTTGCACCGGCGCTGACGATACAGGTGCAAAATACTATGCAGAAACAAAAACATGGCTCGACAATACTCTTAAAGAAATCACAGAATCTGCACCCAACCAGTACGTTTTCGTTTCCACACACGCAATGATCTACGGTACAGTATACGGTTCCGACCTCCTTACAAGCGGTATCTATTGGTATACAAAAGACCTCACATCCATTCTCGATAAATATCCTCAGGTTGTAACATTCGGCGGCCATCTCCACTTCCCCCTTGCCGATGAACGCTCTATCATGCAGACAAACTTCACAGCTCTCGGCTGCGGTTCCGTTCAGTACATGGCTATTGAACAGGGCAACTACTATGGTATGGCTAACCCCGGCGCTACAACCATGCCCGATAACGGCTCCGTTTCCTCCGGTTACCTCGTTCAGGTAGACGGCAACGGCAACGTAAGATTTATCCGTATGGACTTCCAGAACAAAACTACAATTAAAGATCCTTTCGTTATCGAAACACCCAAAGCAGATAAATCCCACCTCACAAAATACGGCAAGGACCGCGGCGACGATGCGAAAAACAGCGCTCCCGTTCTTTCTGCAAATGCTGTAAGCGTAAAAGATAACGCGCACACAGACGATGACGTTCTTTCCGTTACGGTTAACTTTACAGCAGGTACAGACGACGACCTTATCCACCACTACGTTCTTCAGGTTCTTGAGGGCGGCGCTGTTAAGGAAAGCTACAATATTCTTTCCGACTTCTACCGTCACGGCAAGGTTTCCGATATGAAGAAGGAATATTCCATCGACCTCGTTGAAACGTACTCTCGCGGTGCAAAATATCAGATAGCTCTCGTAGCATACGATTCTTGGGGCAAGGAAAGCAACAAGGTTGTTTACGCATACGAACCCAAGCTCGACGTAAGCAAGGTAACGTTCCCCGATGTATATGCTGATATCGATTTTGCAAACGGTACCGCTACGGATACGAAGGGCAAGATAAATATTGAACTTGTAGGCGGTGCTTCTGTAGGTTCCGGCTCCTTCACCATGGGCGGAAAGACATTTACTGCAAATGCGCTCAATATCACGGCTGAAGGTCAGTATGCAAAGCTTAAATTCGCAGGCTTCGACGGCGATATGGATTCCTTCCTCAAAAAGAGCTTTACAGTAGAGCTTATCTATGTTAACCGCACAAAAACAGGCACACAGGGTATCTTCTCCGGTATAGAGGAAAAAGGCTTCGGCGTGCTTGAAACAGAGGGCGTCCCCACATTCAAGGCTTGCATTGTAAAAACAGTAAAAGAAACAGCCGCTAAATCTGCAACATCTGCAGATGAGCTCGTTCATGTTCTTGCAACTTACTCTCCTCAGTCTGCTCTCTTTGCTATCTATGTAAACGGTGAACAGTACAGAGTTGATGCTTCCGGTAACCCCAAAGGCCAGGGCGATGTGTTTGCTCTCGGTGCTAACATTAAAAAGGACGGTACGGCAGACAGCTTCGCAAGCAACCTTTCCATTGTAGACGTTAAATTCTACAATGCGAAATTCAGCCAGGCTCAGGCTCTTGTAAGATACCAGAACGTTCTTACGGAATACACAAAATAAAATATAGCAAAAATAAAACCCGAACTTTCCGTTCGGGTTTTTATTTTTATAACACAGGCAATTGCGCGCAAATCGTGCGCAATTGCTTGTTCAAAAAAAGTTTTCCTTATGCAAAAATGACCGATTTTCGGGCATTTTATAGTTGCCTAAGGCAACTTTTTATATCGCTTGAAATAAAGCGCTCTGCGGCGATGCTGTGCAAGAACGCACATTTACTTATCTAACTGTCGTTCCGCCGCCTGTAGAGGGCGCAAGCGTTTCGTTTGTGCCCGCTGTGCCGTTTTCGTCATCGGGGACGGTAGGCGTTTGTGTGTTTGCTTCCGTCGTGCGGCGTGTAGAGCCCATGCCGGGCATAAGGTCGTTTGCTATATCGGACATACTCGTTATCGCGTCGCCTACAGCGCCGTTGTTGCCGTTATTATCTTTACCGCCGCAGGAGAAGAGCATAGCCGCAAGCGCCACGACAAAGAATATGGCAAAAATCTTCTTCATAAAAGCCTCCTAATGAAATTTTGCCGTTGATTCAAAGTGAAAAATTAAAATGCATAAATATTTTTTGCCGTAAATACGTCAATATACAAGGTTAAATTTGGTTAAAAAAGCAAAAGAGCACCCACGATGTAAGAAGGGGGGAAGAACCTTTCTTTATCGTGGGTACCCTGAAGAATTAGGAGGTCATATTTAATGATTGACAGTGATTTGCGGAATTATTTTACTTCTACTGCGTAGTTGTAGATCTGAAGGAGGCTTACAGAACCGTACCACTGCTGGTTCAAAAGGTTAGCGCCGCTGTATGTGCCGCCGCCAATGTTGATTTCTCTGTCGGAAGCGTAGTTGATAGCAGCTGCTTCTATCGCGAGTGTGCCGTCGCAGTAAATTTTAAGTGTGCCCGCGGTTCCATCCTGAACAACTGTAACAGTGTGTTCAGCTGTGTCGCCCGCTACGAAAGGCGTGTTTGTGTTGGGTGCTTTAAGGTCGCCGCCCCAAACGAACTGCTTGCTGCCGTTCATCCAAACGCCCCACCAGCCGTTGTTGCCGGAGCCTTTGGAAATAAGGCAGGGCCAGGATTTACTGAGTGTTGTTTCGGAAGCCTGGAAAGTTATTTTGATTGTGAAGCTGTCTTTTGCTGTGAAATCGAGTGTGTCGTTATCTGCGATTGTAAGGCCGTCGCCGTCAGCTGCGAAAACAACTTTGCCGCCCTCAACGGTTGCATTGCCTTTAATGGTAGCGTTGTTGCCGCTGCCGGATTTATCTGCGATTTTGCCGTCTGTAACAGCGGAGAAATCGAGGTCGAGAACGAGTTTTTCTTCTTTAGCGTCGCTATTGAATGCCGCAATCGCTTCAAGGTAAGCGGATTTCGCTTCGTCAGCTGTGAGAGCGCTTGCATAGATCTTAGCGTCTACGAGTACGAGGTCTGTTGCGAGGAAGTCGCCTGCTTTGGAAGTAGAGGGGGAAAGGTCTGCGCCCATTGCGAACGTATTGAACATTGCAATGCCGTCTTTGGATGTTGTATTTGTAGCAACAACACCGGAAATATTGGAGCCGGGATATTTGGAGTTTGTAAGGTCGCTGCAATCTTCGCCGTTAACGTAGATGGCGTGAACTTTCGCCGTGGGGTTGTATGTAGCAACAACGTGAACAAGCTCGCCTTCTGCACCTGCTGCCGTGGCGTAAGCCGCATTGTAGCCGGCACCGGAACCTGTGATGAAGTAGGGTTTATGGTTCGTCTGGTCTGCAAGACCCCAGCCTCGGTTGGATTCCGTCATGCACACGATACCTGCTATGTTAGCTGTTGTTTTGTTGATATAGAGAGCTTCAATGGAAACGCCTGCTGCGAGGAAAGCATCCATTTTTTCTGCTGTGTCGAATTTTGTGAGTGTACCTACAATGAAGGAACCTGCTTCGGAAATTTTAAGAGCGTCGATCTCTTTTGTAACGCCGTTGAATGTAACGGATGTTTTGCCTACAACGGGTGTCCCTATTACTTGGAACGTAGCGTTGCCTTTAGCGTCTTTTGCCGCGCCGTTTGCGAAGTTAACGTCTACGTAAGCGTCGGGAACGTCAACGGGAACGAAAGGTTTCTGCGTTGTTGTAGCCTGTGTTGTGGCTGTTGTTGTCTGGGTTGTCTGAGTAGTTTTTGTTGTAGATGTTGTCGAAGCCTGAGTTGTTGTGGATGCTGCCGTTGTGCCGTTGGGGGTTGTTGTAGGGGTATCGCCATTACCGCCGCATGCAACGAATACCATTACAGCAACTACAAGGACAGCAAAAAGAGCAATGATCTTTTTCATAAGGGTCCTCCGAAAATAAATTTTATGATATGTAGCGTGTGAAAAATCACACTATCTGCATATATTTATATATATCACAAAATCTCTTTTTTGTCAACATAGATACTTTGTTTGGCTATAATTTCGTTACGAGGCATAATTTTATACTTACATTTTGTTATGTTTGCATAAAATTGCCGTAAAATATAAAAAAACACGTAAATTATATTTTTTGAAAATTTTCACGCACGCTTGACAAAGCGAAAAAAAGGTGATATTATAATCTAAAAGCAAAGAAGCAAGACATGCTGTGCAAATACCGCGGCAAGAGAAAAGGGCGTTTGGTGGAAGCCCTTACGCAAAAGGGTTTGCATTTGTACCGCTTGCCAGCCGCGCGCAGGAAATGGCGCGCCGTATGCGCACGTTACAGCGCAATAAAGAGTTAAATTTTGAGTGGAACCGTGTTTATTGCACCTCAAAACGGCGTTTTTGCGCCGCTTTGGGGTGTTTTTTTAGCTTTTCTTGGTGAAAAGAAAAGCTAAAAAACGGGAAAAACGCGCTTGAAATTTAAAATTAAACAGTAAATAAAACAAAGGAGAATATATACAAAATGGTTATTTCTTTCGGTGAAAACAAATTTTCATTCGATGCCCCCGTTACCGTTTATGAAGCGGCACAGGCGGCAGGGCTTATTTCCCGCGAGGTTATCTGTGCGTGCGTGGACGGCGAGGTTTGCGAGCTTACACACACTATTACAGGCGATGCGGAAGTAAAGCTTCTCACTTTTGCTGATGCAGAAGGCAAAAAGGTTTTCTGGCATACGTCCAGCCACATTCTTGCACAGGCGGTTAAGCGCCTCTACCCCGAAACAAAGCTCACGATAGGTCCTTCCGTGGACAATGGCTTCTATTACGACTTCGACAGCGAGGTTTCTTTCACGCCCGAAATTCTTGCGAAGATCGAAGCGGAAATGAAGAAGATCGTAAAAGAAAACATAAAGCTCGAACGCTACACACTTCCTCGCGAGGAAGCGGTTAAATTTATGGAAGAAAAGAACGAGCCGTATAAGGTTGCGCTTATAGGCAGAGTTCCCGAAGGCGCTGAAATTTCTTTCTATAAACAGGGCGAGTTTACAGATCTCTGCGCAGGCCCCCACCTTTTCTCCACGGGCGCTGTAAAGGCGTTTAAGCTCACACAGTGCACGGGCGCATATTGGGAGGGTGATTCCAAGAACAAGATGCTGCAGCGCGTATACGGCGTTTCTTTCCCCGCAAAAGATCAGCTTCAGGCACACCTCACCATGCTCGAAGAAGCAAAGAAGCGCGACCACAACAAGATCGGCCGCGAGCTGGAGCTTTTCACAACGGTAGACAGCATCGGCCAGGGCTTGCCCGTTATACTTCCCAAGGGCGTTACGATTATCCAGACTCTCCAGAGATGGATAGAAGACGAAGAAACAAAACGCGGCTATCTCCGCACAAAAACACCCCTTATGGCAAAGCGCGATCTTTACAGAATTTCCGGCCACTGGGACCACTACCTCGACGGTATGTTTGTTCTGGGCGACCCCTATGACGAAACAAAGGAATGCTTCGCTCTGCGCCCCATGACCTGCCCCTTCCAGTACCAGGTATACCTCAACAAAAAACGCTCCTACCGCGAGCTTCCCATGCGTCTCGGCGAAACCTCCACGCTCTTCCGCAACGAGGACAGCGGCGAAATGCACGGTCTCATCCGCGTTCGTCAGTTCACTATTTCCGAGGGCCATCTCGTTCTTCGCCCCGACCAGCTCGAGGAAGAGTTCAAGGGCTGCCTTGAGCTTGCAAAATATTGCCTCGATACGCTCGGTCTTTTGGAAGACTGCACATTCCGCTTCTCCCAGTGGGACCCCAAAAACACAGCAAAATACGAAGGCACGCCCGAGCAGTGGGATGAGGCGCAGGGTATTATGAAAACAATACTCGATAACCTCGGCGTAGAGTATGAGATAGGCATCGACGAAGCGGCATTCTATGGGCCGAAGCTCGATATCCAGTGCAAAAACGTATACGGCAAAGAGGATACGATAGTTACAATTCAGATAGATATGCTCCTTGCCGAGAAATTCGGTATGTACTACACGGATAAGGACAACCAGCAGAAGCTGCCTTATATCATTCACAGAACGTCTATGGGCTGCTATGAACGCACGCTCGCGCTCCTTATCGAAAAATATGCAGGCGCATTCCCGCTTTGGCTCGCACCTACACAGGTTCAGGTTCTTCCTATTTCCGATCTTTACAATGATTACGCAGAAAAGGTTGCAAAAGCTCTTGCAGATGCAGGTTTGCGCGTAGAAACAGACTACAGAAGCGAAAAGATCGGCTACAAGATACGCGAAGCACAGCTTGCGAAAGTGCCCTATATGCTTATCGTAGGCGAAAAAGAGGCGGAAGCCGGCGAAGTATCCGTTCGTTCCAGAAAGGGCGAAACGGTTTCCATGAGCCTCGAGGCATTCGTTGCTAAAGCTGAGGAAGAAAACGCAACACGTGCAAGATAAATTAAAAATGCAGAATTAAGAGTGCATAATGCAGAATGTGCGGGAAGGGGTAACCCCCTCCCGCAAAAAAATAAAAGGAGAACCTGAAGAAAGTTCTTTGCCGAGCTTTCTTTGGGGGAACGAAGATGAAACCGACGAAAATCAAAATTGTAAATATGATAATGATAGAGAACAGAGGCACGGGAAAGGTGCTCGTTCTCGACCGCGTCCTTTCGACCTGGCCGGGGCTTACTTTCCCCGGCGGGCATGTGGAATGGGGCGAATCCTTCTATGCTTCCGCTGTGCGCGAGGCAAGGGAGGAAACGGGGCTGGAGGTTAAAAACTTAAAGCTCTGCGGCACGGTTCATTGGGCGAACAAGCATAACGGCGAACGCTACCTCGAGTTCCTATATAAAACAAGCGATTTTTACGGTGTTCTTTCCGAGGGAACGAGAGAGGGAACGGTGCGCTGGATGACACCCGAAGAGCTCAAAAATTCCGGCAGACTTTCCCCGAATTTCGATATGTACCTGCCGATTTTCTTCGAGAACAAGTACAGCGAGCTGTTTTTCGAGTGGGACGGCGAAAGCTGGACGGCAGAACCGCATTATCTCTAAAATATTTTTGCGAAAATTATTGACAAAACGAATACAATATAGTATAATATTAACCGCATTGTAACAAATGCAGTTAATAACGAGGTGTAGCGCAGCTGGTAGCGCGCCAGTTTCGGGTACTGGAGGCCGCGAGTTCGAGTCCCGCCACTTCGACCAAAAAAGCAGTCCGTCGGACTGCTTTTTGCTTTGACATTTTGTTTTTGAAAAATCAAGACGGAAGGGAAGTTTAAATGAAAGCCAAACAGATAATAAGGCTTTTTTTCTGTATGCTGAAAATAGGGCTGTTTACATTCGGCGGCGGATATGCGATGATAGCTCTGCTTGAAAACGAATTCGTTTCGGAAAAAAAGTGGATAGAAAAAGAAGAATTTTTAGATATGGTTGCTATAGCGGAATCTACCCCCGGCCCTATTGCAATAAACGCCGCTACGTATATAGGCTACAAAACAGCAGGCTTTCTTGGCTCGCTCGCCGCGACGGTTGCGGTGTGCCTGCCGTCTCTTGCCATAATATACTCTATTTCGCTGTTTTTCGATGCTTTTCTTTCGCTTAAAATCGTTGCATATGCCTTTAAGGGTATACAGGCAGGTGTGATATACATAATTTTTTCCGCAGGAATAAAGCTTTTCCGCGAGCTTCGCAAAAATGCTTTTAATATAACCTTGTTTTCTGCCACAGCTGTATATATGCTTGTTTGTTCGTTTTTTGCCGTTAATTTTTCCACCGTTTTTTATATACTTATTTGCGGCGGCGTGGGCGTTTTTGCCTATTTGCTCGGCAAAATACGTAAAAAGGAGGGCGGGAAATGATATATCTGAAGCTCTTTCTTACTTTTTTGGAAATAGGCGCGGTTTCGTTTGGCGGCGGATACGGTATGATGTCGCTTATGCGCGAAAAAATGCTTGCTTTCGGCTGGATTACGGAAGAAGAATTACTTAATATGATAGCTGTGGCGGAATCTACCCCGGGGCCGATAGCCGTAAACCTTGCCACGTTCATAGGCTCTTCGCAGGGCGGCGCTGCAGGAGCGCTTCTCGCTACCCTCGGCGTAGTTTTGCCCTCGTTTATAGTGATTTTGCTTATAGCTTCGCTTGTGCGCGGATTTCTTGAATACGCCGGTGTGAAGGCGTTTCTCGGCGGCATACGCCCTTGTGTTGTGGCGCTTATACTTACAACTGCGTTTACAATGTTTCTAGGCTCGTTTTTCGGCATAAAAACCTTAGAAAGCGCTCCTTGCGCGGATTTTATAGGTATAACCATTTTCTTGACGGTTGCGGTATTTGCATTCTTTTTTAAAAAGATAAAAAAGAAAAAGCCATCGCCCATTTTGCTTATAATAATTTCGGCTTGTATGGGTATGGTTTTGTACGGAATATAAAAAAACGGCTCGTCGAGCCGTTTTTATTTTGTATTATTTCTTCTTTTTGGGAAGCAGGCAAACAAGCATTACAGCGGGGAAGATGGTTGCCGCAAGTATTCCGATCTTCATATTTCCGCCGACTGCATCTGAGACAAAGCCTACGAGCGTGGGCCCTGCGGAGCAGCCGAGGTCGCCCGCCAAGGCGAGCAGGGCAAACATAGCCGTGCCGCCGGTGCGCAGCGTGCTTGCCGCACGGCTGAACGTGCCCGGCCACATTATGCCGACGGAAAAGCCGCAAACAGCACAGCCGATAAGGTTTACTATCGGGTTTGGCACGAGAGAAGCGAGCAGATAGGAAGCCACACATAGCGCGGCGCTGCCTGCCATAAATTTATCGAGGTTTATTTTGTCGCCGTATTTGCCGTAGAAAGCGCGTGCGCCGCCCATAAGCACGGCAAATGTCATGGGTCCTGCCAGGTCGCCTGCCGTTTTGGAAATGCCGAGCCCTATTTCCGCAAAAGCGGAAGCCCATTGGCTTACAGCTTGCTCGCAAGCGCCCGAGCACACCATCATTACCACAAGAAGCCAAAATATCTTGCTTTTGAAAAGCTCTGCAAGTGTCATACCCTTTTCGCCGTCTGCTATAAGCGGGGCTATGGGGGTTTTTATAAAAATCACGGAGTTTATAAGTGGTATCAGCGCCCATACGTATGCTAAAATACGCCAATTTTCTATGCTGAAAATCGTGAAGAACGCCGTGGATATAAGCACAACGCCCACATGCCCCCAGCAATAGAAGGAATGGAGCAGGCTCATCGCCTTTTCCTTGTTATCTGTGGGGCAGCTTTCCATAATGGGGCTTATGAGCACCTCTATTATGCCGCCGCCTATGGCATATACTATAACGGCGAGGAGAATGCCTGCAAAGGGCGGCATTACCTCCGGAAGCACCGTAAGCAATATAAGCCCTGCGGCAGAGAAAAACTGCGCGATAACTATAGATGTGCGATAGCCTATTTTATCCACAAAAAGCGTGGAAAGCAGGTCTACCGTCAGCTGTACGCCGAAATTTATCGTTACAAGCAGGGTTATCTGAGAAAGTGGAATGTCGTATGTGTTCTGAAAAGTAATAAAGAGAAGCGGAGCGAAGTTGTTTACGATCGCTTGAACTATATAGCCCACGAAGCACGCGAAGATCGTGGTCTTATATGTCGGTTTCATAAAAAGCCTCCGAAAAGAATTTTGTTTTGGCATATTTTAGCATAAGTGATATGTAAAGTCAACATCAAAACGAAGAAAAAGCAGGGGGCACCTGCTTTTAAAAAGTTATTTAAGCTCTTCGAAATCGGAAGCGGGGTGTAGGCACAGCGGGCAAACGAAATCCTCCGGCAGGGTCTCGCCCTCGTAAACGTAGCCGCATATAGTGCACACATAGCCTTTCTTTTTGGTGGGCTGAGGCTTCGGTTTTACGTTTGCGTGGTAGTAGCTGTAGGTCATGGATTCTTTATCGGAAATGACCTCTGCCTCCGTTACGTCGCAAATAAACATACCGTGTGTGCCAAGGTCTACATACTGCACAACGTCCAGCGAAATATATGCGTTTATATATTTCGGCAGGTATACAAGCCCGTTTGCGGAGCGCGGCGGTGTGCAAGATGCAAATTTATCGGTATCTCTGCCGCTGCTGAAGCCGAAAGCCTCAAAAACGCTGAAGGGCGCTTCCGTGGTAAGGCAGTTTACGTTCATTTTTCCTGTTTCTTTTATAGTGTCGTGAGAGTAGTTGGATTTATTTACCGTTACGGCAACGCGGCAAGGCGTGTTTGTAACCTGTACCACCGTGTTTACGATAAGACCGTTATCCTTCTTACCGTCGTTTGTCGTTACAACGTAAAGACCGTAGCCGATTTTGAAAAGTGCTTTAAGGTCGAGTGTATTGCTCATATAAATATTACCTCCTTATGGGGTTTACTTGATTATTTATATTATACCACAAAAAGCGCGCAAAGTAAATATTTATTTGAATATATTATTTTTCTTCGTGGATTATTAAAAATACACAAAAAAGATTGTGAAAAATGCAATATAGAAAAATACGTATATTTTGTTTACATTTTTGATGAAATATGTTATAATCAACAAATCTGATTTTCAGAAATTTATAACGGAGGAAAAAACCTTTGGAAAAAAATCAACTTGAAAAACGCTACGGTCTTTTCACTGCGATCTGCATGGTTGTAGGTATCGTTATAGGCTCCGGCGTATTCTTCAAAGCACAGGATATTCTCAACTACACGGGCGGCAACATGCTCCTCGGTATACTCGCTTGGCTTATCGGCGGTGTAGTAATGGTTATCTGTGCATTCAACTTCGCAAATTTTGCGACAAAATATTCAAAAGTAAACGGTGTGGTTGACTATGCCGAAGCAGCCGTAGGCGAAAAATACGCCTATATGATGGGCTGGTTCGTATCCACTATTTATTACCCTGCAATGACATCTGTTCTTGCTTGGGTTTCTGCAAGATACACACTCGTTCTTTTCGATGCAAATGCAGACATTACAAGCGGTCTTTGCATTGCACTCGGCGCATTCTACCTCGTTCTTTCTTACACTCTCAATGTGCTCTCCCCCAAGCTTGCCGGCAAATTCCAGGTAAGCGCGACCGTTATCAAGCTTATCCCGCTTGCTGTAATGGTGGTTGTGGGTACGATAGTCGGCCTTGTAAACGGTCAGACCGGAGAAGCCTTTACACAGGCGGCACAGAGCGAAGGCGGCGATTTCGGCAGCGTATTTGCAGGTGTTGCGGCAGCGGCATTTACATATGAGGGCTGGATAATTGCAACTTCCGTTAACGCAGAGCTTAAGGATGCGAAGAAAAATCTTCCCATCGCCCTCGTTGGCGGCACGCTTCTTATCATGGTGGTTTACATCACTTACTTTATCGGTCTTACGGGCGGCGCTACGGTAGACGTGCTTATGACTCAGGGTGCTACAACGGCATTCAAAAACATCTTCGGTAACATAGGCGGCACCGTGCTCAACGTATTCATCGTTGTTTCCTGCCTCGGCACGCTCAACGGTCTTATGCTTGCTTGCACACGCGCTCCTTACTCCATCGCTGTAAGAAGCCACGGCCCCAAACCCGAAATGTTTGCTTCCGTAGATGAAAAATCCAATATGCCTGCAAACTCCGGTGCGCTAGGTCTTCTTTTCTGCGGCTTCTGGTTCTTCTATTTCTATGCCGCAAACCTCACAGCTCCCGTATTCGGTCTTTTCAGCTTTGACTCTTCCGAGCTTCCCATCATCACGATTTACGGCATGTACATTCCGATCTTCGTTATGTTCATAGCAAAAGAAGGCAAAAAGAACGTATTTAAGAACATAGTTATGCCCGTTCTCGGTGTAATAGCTTGTGCGTTTATGATGTTCGTTGCGGTATACGCACACGGTGTGCGCCCCTACCAGGCGGCTGCTGCAAACGGCGAATTTGCTTTCCCCGTGCTCTTCTACCTCATCGTATACGTTGTTATCATGGCTATAGGCCTTGTAATGTACAAGAAAAAACAGAAATAAAAGCAAAAGAAAATCTCTTGGTAAATTCCAAGAGATTTTTTGTTTTTATGGCTCGTTCGGTGTAAATAACGTGCTCGCAGGCGGAAATGGGCGTAGGCTTCCTTACTTTTCGAAAGCGTAGTCGGAGATCATAGACGTATCTCTTATAACAGCCCAGCAAGCATCCTCGGACAGCAATTCGGCAAGCTTATAGATAGCATGAGCGTACAAAGCGTTTGAAATCAAAAATATATACTTTTTCGTTTTGGTTGCCGTGTCTGTGTAAACGTCATTTATGCGAGCTTCCTTTAAGAGCTTTAAGGCGGCGGCTGTTTCGTCCTCCGTGAGATTGCATCCCTCCATAATTTCATCAAAAGTAAATTCCGTATTGCTCACCTTCGACTTTTCAAAAGCTGTTTTATACTGATAATAAAAAACCTTTCGTAAATTTTTATCGGTCAAATACATTAAAGTATAATCGTCTGCCCGACATTTAATTGCGTTTTCGCTTCCTTCGGCTTTATAGGAAGAATCTATGAAGGAAAAATCTTGTGTTGTAACTATAGCGCCGTGTGTATTGGAAATACAGCCTACTCGGCAACCCTCCATTAATTTTTGAATTTGAAAATCCAATTGCTCTTTATCCGATGAACCGATATGCGTGAACCGCATTTTCGTGTTATGGTAGAACAATTCAATAAGCTTTTTATGGCAAAATGAAGGGAAATCATCGGCTGAACAAGATGTTTTTTCGGGTGCTTTTTCTATGCCGTACAGATTTTCCAGCGTTATGTTCAAAGCATTTGCGATTTCTGGAAGCAGCATTACGTCGGGCATAGAAACCTCGCTTTCCCATTTTGAAACAGATTGATTGGTAACGCCTATTTTTGCGCCCAATTCTTCCTGCGTTAAGCCATTTGCTTTTCTGTATTTTGCAATATTTTTTCCGATGCTCATAGATATCAGCCTCCTTTGTTTTGGTAATTAAATTATAGCATATTTCACGCTTGGAATGAAGATATCATTTGTCGAATCTGAATTTTATTGCTTAATTAAAATCGCCAAATGGTTGGAAAATACGCCTTTCCGTTTCTGCGCAGAGAAAATGGTATACGGGCAGATGAAGCTCCTGTACAAGGTATGTTTCGCTTTCGGGCACACAAATTGATATGTCGGCAATTTTTGCGAGTCTGCCGCCGCTGTTTCCCGTGAGCGCGAGCGTTTTTACGCCTACAGCGCGCGCAAGCTCTGCCGCGTGCAGCACGTTAGGGGAATTGCCGGAGGTGGATATGGCGATAAGCAGGTCGCCCTCTTTTGCCAGCCCGTAGAGAAGCTGTGCATATACAAATTCGGCGTCGAGGTCGTTTATGCTCGCCGTGAGTGCCGCCGTGAGCGAGGGCAGGGAAACCGCAGGTAGCGCGCCCTGCAGCTTTTCGCGTATTGCGGCAGGGATCTTTTCGTTTTCCACCTTTCGCGGCAGCAAAAAGCCTTTCAGCAGTTCACCTGCGATATGGTCGCAATCTGCGGCGCTTCCGCCGTTGCCGCAGAGCAGTATTTTGCCCCCGTGCTCGTACGTTTGCACCATAAGCTCTGCCGCCGCAAGAATTTCGTTTTCGCAGGAGCAAAGCGCGGGGTATCGCGCGGTAAGTTTGCAAATTTCGTTCATAAAGTATATTCCTTGCACATTTTTGTTTTTATTATATCATGTTTTAAAAAATAGTTCAACTTTGTTCTTTAATCAATATCCGTATTTATTCTTCATTCCGCGAAGGAACGCCGCCGTAACCATAAGCGCCATAACCTCTGCGGCAACAATGGAAAACCATATGCCGTTAAGCTCCCAAATAAGCGGGAAAACGAGCACCGCCAGCACCTGAAAAACGAGTGTGCGCAAAAACGAAATAAGCGCGGAAACAAGCCCATTGTTAAGCGCCGTGAAGAAGGAAGAACCGAATATTGCCACGCCGGCAAACAAAAACGAGAAAGAGTATATGGAAAAGGCGTGTACTGTCATATCGAATAGTGTTTTGTCGTAACCCACGAAAATGCCGGAAAGCGGACGCGAGAGCAGAAGCGCCAGCGCAAACATAACGAACGAAGATGATATTATTATGCGCAGGCTCTTTTTGCGCAGGTTTTTTAGCTCTGTTTTGTCGCCTGCGCCGTAGTGGTAGCCTACGACGGGTGCAACGCCCACGGAATAACCGATAAACACGGAAATGAACACGAGGTTTACGTACATCAGCACGCCGTATGCGGCGATGCCGTCCTCGCCCGCGTAGCTGTTGAGTTGTATATTATAAAGCATATTCACCACAGACATGGAAATGTTCGTCGTAAGCTCCGAAGAACCGTTTATGCAGGTTGCAAGCAGAGATTTTCCGTCGAACCCCGTTTTGCCGAGGCGCAGAATGCTTTTGTTCGGCATAGAGAAGTATACAAGGGGGAAAACGCCGCCCACCATCTGGCTCAGCGCGGTTGCCGCCGCCGCGCCCGTGATACCCCAGCCGAGTACCGCCATAAAAAGCGCGTCGAGCACGATGTTCGTTATACCGGAAGCGAGCGTGGAGGCAAGCCCCAGCCCCGGCTTTTCCGCCGTTACGAAAAAGCTTTGAAATGCGAACTGCAAAACGAGGAAGGGAAGCGCCAGAAGCACTATTCTGCCGTACAGCACGCAATCTGCGAGCATCTGCCCCTCTGCGCCGAGTGCTGAAGCTATTTCGCGCATAAACGCTATGCCGAGCACGGCGAGAAGCACGCCGAGTGCCGCCGCGGAATATACAAGCAGGGAAAATATACTGTTTGCCTTTTCGCGCTTGCCCTCGCCTAGGGTTTTGGCTATGAGCGCGCCGCCGCCCGTGCCGAACATAAAGCCCATACCGCCGAGTATCATCAGCACGGGCATTATGAAGTTTACCGCGGCAAAAGGCGTTTTGCCCACGAAATTGGAAACGAAAAAGCCGTCTACAACGCCGTATATGGACGTGAATATCATCATAACTATAGACGGCAGGGTAAAGCGGAAAAGCTTTTTATAGTCAAAATGGTCTGATAATTGAATTTTCATTTTATAAGCTCCGAATTTGCAAAAGTGTCAACGGGAATTATAGTATGATTCCGCGCGAATGTCAAGAGCCGCGCGAAATTTTAAGCTGTTTTATTCTTTTGCATCCAGCGCGATGTATCCGAGCAAGGCACCCCAATGGTAGAAAGAGTCCGCCTGGCGCGCGCTGCTTCCCAGCCCGTCCACGGCGCTGTAATTTTCATAAACGTGGTGTTCCTTTCGCCATTCGTGCATCATAAGCGAGGCAGATTTTTCCGCCAGCAGCTTTGCCTCGCGCAGAAGCCCCGCATCCTTCAGCGCTTCGTAAACGAGGAGGTTAAGCGGCGCCCAGATGCGCCCGCGCCAATAGTGCTGCTCTGCAAAAGCAAAGTCGCGGCGGCTTACAGACGGCAAAACGTATTCGCCCCAAAACTCCTCGGGGTTTAAAAGGTAATTTTCTGCCAAGGAACGCTTCTGCTCCGCGTTCACTTCATCGGAAAACAGCGCAAAAAAATTCATTGGTGTGCGCCTTTGCACCCACCTGCCCGTGGCTAGGTCGAGGTTGTCAAAGCACCCTGCATCCGCGTGCCAAAGGCGGCACAGGCCCGTTTCCGCGCGTGCCTTTCTTGCCGCCAAAACGGCGACATCACCCTCTTTGCCCAGAATTTTTGCGATATTTATAAGCGCTTTGCAGTCCTTTACAAAAAGCCCCGTAAGCCCTACGGATGCCTGCATAATAAGACCCGATTCCTCATCGTAAACGGCATCGTCAAACGCTGGCGAGTTATCCATACCAGATTCGCATTTCGCGCCGAAAAGCGTGCCCTTCCACTCGCCGCGCGTGCGCGAGCCCCAGGACATTGTGCCGTCTGCACGCATACGGTTTTCATAAAACCACGTGTTCCAGTGCAAAAGTTTGGGAAAAGACTCGCGAAGGAACCCGATGTTTTTGAATTTCGTATATATTTTTTCAGCTGCCATACTGCCCACAGGCGGCTGGGAATGGTCGCCGTTGTTCCCGCCCGTGCTTATGCTTACGTTTGGCAACATACCGTCCCCGAACATTTCATCCAATATGCTGAAAAACGTGAGGTATGCCGAGCTTTCCTCGCCCCCCTCTGCAAACATCATAGCGGCAAAAAACGTATCCCAGCAGAAAATCATCCCCCCTTTGCCGCGGTTCCAGTTGCGCGAAACGGGCGCGCACACGCGGTTTTTTATGGGGTCATAAATCGTGTTCCATGCAAGCACGCTCTGCATAGCGGAAAACGATTCCGCATATTCGCCGTAGCGCTCCGCTTCAAGCGCGAGCGCACGTTTCTGCTCCCCCATGATGCGGTACGCCTCCTCTGTAGTGCAGGGCACGGTGGAAATGACCACGGGCGCATCCAGTGTGAAAAAGAGTGATGGCGTGTGCCACTCCGGCAGGTAATATTCGTATGGCGCCGTGTTGCTGTGCAGGTGCACGCGCGTACCGTCCGGGCAAAGTGCGCTAAGCTTGCCGTTTTCTTTTATAAGCGTGCCGTCGCGCCCCCAAAGGAACATCGTTTCCACGATCAGCTGTTCATCCGAGGTATAGTATCCGTCAGGCGTGACCATGATAAACTGCTCGCCGCCGCGCACGGCGCTTTCCACCTTCAGCGGTACGTTGCCGTGGCGCACGTGCAAGCAAGTATACGCCCCACCGAAGCTGCGCACGTCGGCGCGCACCTCCGGTTCGCGCCTTACAAGCGATGCGTGCAGAATATCGCCGCTTGAAATTTTTCTGAAGTTTAAATTTATGGCAAAGCCCCAGGGCAGAAGCACGTGCGTAAGCACGCTTTCGCTATACCACGTGTTCCAACCCGCGAGCGATTGTTTTTTCAGATCCGTCAAATTCATAAAACGCCTCCGTAAGCGAAATTTACTGCTTTTATTGTAACATTTAAAAATATATTTGTAAAGTCAAAAATCTTTCTGCGTTACTTGCACCGAAAATAATACAAATTCATTGCAAAAAGCAAATAGATGTGGTAAAATACACATATAAAATATAAAAGAGGTGCTTTATGGAATTTCTTTATCTTCTTGAAAGTATCAGAAACCCCGTTTGCGATGCTATCGTAGGTATACTCACTTACCTTGGCGACGAGATAGCTTTTCTCGCCACGGCGCTCGTGGTTTTCTGGTGCTTCAGCAAACACCGCGGATATTACCTTATGAGCGTGGGCTTCTGCGGCGTTATCGTAAACCAAACGCTAAAGCTTATTTTCCGCATACCCAGGCCTTGGGTGCTCGACCCCGAATTTAACGCTGTGGAATCGGCAAAACCTGCCGCCACGGGCTATTCCTTCCCCAGCGGCCACACACAGAACGCTGCATGCACTTTTGGCGGGCTTGCAAGAGGCGCTAAAAAAACGTGGGCGCGCATAGTTCTCGTTGCCATAGTGGTGCTGGTTGCCTTTTCCAGAATGTATCTCGGCGTGCATACTCCCAAGGACGTTATAGTTTCGCTCATTATCGGCGCCGTGCTTGTTTTCGCGCTCTATCCGCTTTTTGAGTACGCGAAGAAGAACGAAAAGGTATATTATATCATATTCGGCTCCTTCTTCCTCATAACGCTCGCGTATCTTGCGTTTACGCAGATATACCCGAATTTTGTAGAGTTGGAGGCAGAGCATGTGGGCAGCGCCGTTAAAAACGCGGCCACAATACTCGGTGCGGTGTCAGGTATACTCATTTCCTTCCCCATAGAAAGAAAATTTGTAAAATTCGATGAAAAAGCTACGCTTCTCGGCCAGATAGTGAAGGTTGCCGTGGGGCTTGTGCTCGTTCTCGCCATAAAAGAGGGGCTCAAGGTGCTCTTCGGCGGCAGCGATGAAATGCTCGTGCTGCGCGCGGTAAGATATTGCGCGATAGTGGTATTCTCCGCCTGTGTTTACCCCCTCACGTTCAAATACTTTGCAAAAATAGGCAAAAAAGCTTGATAACGCATAAAAAACACACGAAACGCCCCCGAAAAGGGCGTTTCGTGTGTTTTTTGATACCATATATTCAGCGCATAAAAGGGAGATTAAGCTATTATTTGTGCGCGCTCTCTCGCTCTGTCGAGCTTTGCGTTTCTGAAATAGAGCGCAACGTCAACGGAAATTTCAACAAAGTTAAGAATATAGAAAAAGAAGCTTAAAAAGAAGATAAAGCCGCAGCTTCCCAGTGCCGTAAACTGTATTATTTTTCGCGCTATGCCGAAGGCGTAGCCGAGCAAAAGGAAAACTTCAAAAAAGAGGCTCTTACCCTTTGCCGTTTTGGAAATGAGCGATTTGCGAATTGAGATAGGCCAGGAAAGACCGAAGCAAAAAATAGTGACCGCTTCAAAAAGGTCTGTGAACATTGTTAAGTCCATTATAAAACTCCTTTATAATTTCCGCTTGGAAATGCTTGACTTTCGTTTACGATACCATTATAATACAATTGTGGGTATATGTAAAATGTATATTTTATATTTTGATTATATCATTATGATATGGGAGTTTTTATGAATATAAGCTACGATCATTACGCTGTTTTCTATCATGTTGCCAAATACGGCAGCTTTACAAAGGCGGCAAACGCCCTGCTTCTGAACCAGCCCAACCTTACCAGAACCATAAAATCGCTGGAGGAAAAGCTGGGCTGTGCGCTCTTTTTGCGCTCCAATAAAGGCGTAAAGCTAACCCCTGCGGGAGAGATGCTTTACGAGCACGTTTCCGCCGCATTCGAGCATTTTTCCGCTGCAGAGGAGGAGCTTTCCTTGAACAAAACCCTAGAGCGCGGTCTTATTTCCATAGGTGCCAGCGAAATTGCTCTGCATCTATACCTTTTGCCGATACTTAATAAATTCAAAAGCGAATACCCCGGCATACGCATAAAAATTTCGCACCTTTCCGCACCCGGCGCTATTTCGAAGCTGAACAGCGGGCTCATAGACCTTGCCATGTTTACCTCGCCCGTGGAATATGACCCCGAAATAACGGCCGTGAAAATAAAGCCATTCCGTGAGGTAGCCATCTGCGGCGAAAGCTACCACGATATAAGCACGGAAAAAGGGCTTGCCTTTGCAGAGCTTGTAAAATACCCCATAGTTTCTTTTGGCAAGAAAACTTCTACTTACGATTTCTATTTCCGCCTTTTCGAAAAGCACGGGCTGGAATTTTCGCCGGATATAGAGGCCGCCACGGCGGACCAGATAATTCCCCTTGTGCGCCACAACCTCGGCGTAGGATTTGTGCCGGAGGAATTTTTAAAATCCAAAGATGTAGACGGTATATATCCGCTAAGGCTCGCGGATGTAATACCGGAAAGGCAAATTTTGCTCGCCAAAAAGCGCACACACACGCTTGCCTTGCCCGCAAAAAAGCTGGAGCAGATAATTTTGGAAAATGCGGAGAAAAAGCGCGGTAATTGACAAGATCCGCATATTTTGGTATACTGAAAACAACAAAAAATCGGAGGTAAATATGAAATATTTCGATAAATTCGGCGTTATGATAGATTGCTCGCGCAACGCCGTGCCAAACGTCACGGGGCTTAAAAAATTCCTTTCGGCAATAGCGAAAATGGGATATAACACAGCCATGCTTTACACGGAAGACACGTTTGAGGTGGAAAACGAGCCGTATTTCGGCTACAAGCGCGGCAGATATTCTATAGAAGAACTGCGCGAAATAGATGCATACGCCGCATCGCTCGGCATAGAGCTCGTGCCGTTCATACAAACGCTTGCACACCTCGGCTCGCTTAAGCGCTGGCGTGCATACCGCCACAAGATCTTCGATATAGACGATATTTTGCTTGCGGACGAACCGCGCACGTACGAGCTTATAGAAAACGTTTTCTCCGCAATAGAAAAAGCGTTTACCTCGCGCCGAGTACACCTCGGATTTGACGAGGCACACAACATAGGTCTTGGCAAATTCAAGGATCTGCACGGCTATGAGGATAGATATTCCATAATTATGCGCCACCTCGGCAAAGTTTGCGAAATAGCGCGTGCTCACGGCTTTGAAAGCACGATGATGGCAAACGACCTTTTCTTTAATCTTTCCCCCGGCGTTTTCTGCTCCGATGAGGAGCGAGATTTTCCGCCCGAAATAACGGAAAAAGTGCCCGCGGGCTGCGAAACGGTGTATTGGGATTACTTTGCTACGGATAAAAAAAGATACGGCGCTATGATGCGCTCCTCCAAAAAGCTTTCCGAAAACGTATGGTTTTCGGGCGGCGCGTGGACGTGGGGCACTTTTGCACCCAACAACAAATACAGTATGCAGAGAAACGCTGTTGCCATACCTTGCTGTATAGAAAACGGCGTGAAAAACGCGTTCTTCACGCTTTGGGGCGATAACGGCGGCGAGTGCGCGTACGAGGCGGTGCTGCCCGCGCTTATGCACGCCGCGGCGCTGGCAGACGGGCTTACGGAAGAGCAAATGAAAGCACGTTTTTACGAGATAACGGGCGAAAAATTCGAAGATTTTCTCGATCTTGACCTGCCGAACTACGTTTTCGGCGAAAACGTGCCTGTGGAATCGCCCTATTTCCAGCACAGCGCCAGCAACTATGCCAAAACGCACTTGTACGATGACCCGTTCCTCGGCACAATGAGCGCAAGCCTCACGGCAGACGATGCCTCGCTCTACAGAGGATATGAGGCGCGCCTGCACGCACACGCCGAAAACAGCAAAAATTACGCATACCTATATGAAAATATGGCTCGCCTTTGCGAGGTTTTGGAAAAGAAGCTTTTGCTTGCAAAAAAAACGCGCGCGCTCTACGCGGCAGGCGACAAAGCGGCTTTGCGCATGCTTGCGGAAAACGATTTTGCGGAATGTATACGCCTTGCGGATAGATTTTACGAATCCTTCCGCGCACAGTGGTATACCGTGAATAAAACGTATGGCTTTGAGGTTCAGGATGCTCGCCTTGGCGGTCTTTCCCGCCGCCTTGAAAGCTGCCGCGAACGCTTACTTGCTTACGCAGACGGTAAAATAAGCGAGATCGCAGAGCTGGAAGAGGGCGTTTTGCCCATGGACGATACGTTTATAACAAGTTGGGCAGAAATGATATCCGCAAACTGGGTATAATAAAAAAACGGGAATATCTGCCGATATTTCCGTTTTTTGTTTGTGTTTTAAAAATCAAAATGCGTCTTCTTCTCCGATCAACCCCATAGCTACATGCTCCTTGAGCATTTCACGCATATATTTTTTATCTTTTGTGTTGTACTCCCAAACCTTTTCGCTGCATACATAATGTTTATTTGGTTTATCGTCGATAATAGCCTTGCCATCGGCAATTCTTATGCTGTAACCGTCGATAAGTACGCCGGGACGTATGTGTTTTTGTAACAAATACGCTATGTTTTCCTCGGTGGATACGAAATGGATACGTACTTCCCATTCGCATTCAATAACATCTCCGCCGAGATATTCACGCTTCTGGCAAACTTTGCATTCTTTTGCGATACCGTGATTCAAAATGCATTTATCAAAATCTTCAAGTGCTAAGCCGAAGTGGTATTCGTTAACAATAACTAATGGTTTATATTCAAGTGTGTAGTTAAAAAGTTCGTCCATTGTTATATGAAACAACTGTGCAATTTTCGGAAGCAGAGTTATATCTGGGTAACTTTCTTCATTTTCCCATTTGCTGACAGCGGCTTTGCTTACGCTAAGTATGGCTGCAAGTTCTTCTTGTGTTAAATCTCGCTCTCTTCTTTTTGCTTTGATTTTCTCACCGATTTTTAAACTTGACATATCAAGATACCTCCAAAATAATAATTGCTCCGAAACTGATTATATTATAGCATATATTCGGCGAAAAGCAAAGAGATAGTAGATATACTTTGTCAACCAATGGTTGATTGTTACTTCTCCGATGCGAATCTGTCTACAGACCGAAAAACCCCGAAATGCATCTACAAAATTTCGAAAAACTTCAGAGCCGAAAAAATGAAGCATTCGCTTCGCGAATATGAAGCACAAGCCTGCGGATTGTATGAAGCGGCGGCGTTGCCGCCATGAAGCGAAGCGCGCATCACAGAAAAAAGCACTTGCGCAAGCAAGTGCTTTTTTCTGTGATGTATGTCCGATTTAGATGCACACAGATTTTGCAGAGGGTACACTAACCCCTTGGCGATGATGGGAGTCACACTTGACCGCTATCTTCCGGGGCGCAACGCCATGTTTGCAACGAAGCCTATGTAGCTATACTTTGAATATCTTATCTATCTGAATATTGTTGTCTTTTTCAACAAAATATCCATCAAAATCGTTTTTTCTACTCCAGCCCCTAATCTTAAAGTGATCGGCTATTTGAAACAA
>JAFTLJ010000027.1 GCA_017456005.1 Clostridia bacterium
AGAGAACAGTAGGAGAGAACAAACATATAAAATTGTATTCGCACCGTGCGAAACCCTTATAAAACAAGGGGTTTGGGAAAGGAAGTTCCAAAATCACAGAGAAATTTCGAGTGCACCCCGTTATGACCACTTCGATATCTCTCCGGGTATATTTCACTCCATCTGCTCTCGGAAATCGGAGAGAACAGTAGGAGAGAACAAACATATAAAATTGTATTCGCACCGTGCGAAACCCTTATAAAACAAGGGGTTTGGGAAAGGAAGTTCCAAAATCACAGAGAAATTTCGAGTCACGCCTCTTCGGCCACTTGAGTACTTCTCCGCATATCCAAATGTGATATTTATTGTATCACATATCTTTTGTTTTGTCAAGAAAAAGCCTCACTTTCTTTTGAAAAAAGTGAGGCTTATTTTTCGATTTAAAACTCCAAAATATCGGAAAGTATTGTGTTAGAAATGAGCATGCCGCGGCGCGTAAGGCGGAAGCCGTGCTCGGTACGAACGATATATTTATCTTTCATGTATTTTTCAAGCTTATCTTCATATATTTTTTCGAAGGAAAGACCGAATTTTTGCCGATATTCTCCGGTATTTATACCTGCACGCAAGCGAAAATGGAGCATAACAAACCTTGTTTCCAGCTCCTCATCATCGAGTACGTGCTCTGTTTCCCCGGTGTCTTCGTCTACAACACGGAGCGCTTTTTCGTTTTTTAGGTTGGAAAGATAAAGTTCTATATCTCGTGCATACGTATATTCCGTGTTTTCCACAAAGGATGCGGCGGCCGGGCCGAAGCTTATGTATTCCTTGTTCATCCAATATTTCATATTGTGCTTACAGCCGCGGTCTTTTTTGGCGAAATTGCTTATTTCATATTGGAAATATCCGCATTCCTCCAGGCGTTTGCAGGCAGACATATACATTTCGTACTGTTCGTCTTCGTCGGGGATGGTGCTGAGTATTTCCTTATTTTTACCGAAAGGCGTTTCCGGCTCTATCGTAAGCCCGTAGAGCGAAATGTGTTCGGGGTTCATGGATATAACGTAATCTATATTTCCGAAAAGCTTTGTTTTCGTTTGTTTTGGCAATGCGTAGATAAGGTCCACGTTTATATTGTTGAAGCCTTCCATTCGCGCGAGCATGAAGGAATTTTCGAATTCCGCGCGCGTGTGTATACGTGATATTGCGGAAAGCTCCTCGTCGTCTGCGCTTTGCAAGCCTATGCTTAGGCGGTTTATGCCCATTTTTTTATAGGCGGAAAGGTTTTTGCTTGTAAGCGTGCCTGGGTTTGCCTCCAGCGTTATTTCCGCGTCCGGTGCAACGTTTGCCGTGCTGTATATGGCGTTCAGTATCCTTTCCAGCTGTGCCACGGGCAGAAGGCTCGGTGTGCCGCCGCCGAAATATATTGTTTCCACCACAGTGTTTTTCAAAAATTTCTTTTTGGAGCGTATATGCGCTACCACTGCAGAGGTATATTCGCGCATCAAATTCAAATCTGTTACGGAATAAAAATCGCAATATGCACACTTGTGCACACAAAAAGGAACGTGCACATAAAGCCCTATCGGGCGAGGGGGCTTGGGAATTATTTGCATTATGCAGACTCCTTTCGCATTTTTATTCTTCGTCGAGCTTGAGTACAGCCATAAACGTTTCGGGCGGAACCTCTACGCTGCCGAGCTTACGCATACGCTTTTTGCCCTCTTTCTGCTTTTCAAGCAGCTTCTTTTTTCGTGTAATATCGCCGCCGTAGCATTTTGCAAGCACATCCTTGCGCATAGCGCGCACGGTTTCGCGGGCGATAACTCTGCCGCCGATAGCCGCTTGAACGGGGACCTCGAAGAGCTGGCGCGGTATATTGTCGCGCAACTTTTCCACGATTTTTCTGCCGCGGGAATAAGCCTTGTCTGCATGCACTATGAAGGAAAGCGCATCTACAACCTCGCCGTTGAGCAGCACCTCGAGCTTAACGAGCTTGCTTTCGTTGTAGCCGTCGAGCTCGTAGTCGAGCGAAGCGTAGCCCTTGGAACGGCTTTTGAGCGCATCGAAAAAGTCGTAGATTATTTCGTTAAGAGGAAGAGTATAGTGCAGCTCTACGCGCGTTTTGTCGATATACGTCATGTTTTTGTAATCACCGCGGCGGTCTCGGCAAAGGTCCATAATGCCGCCGACGTAATCTGTAGGCACGATGATGCTGGCTTTTACCACGGGCTCCTCTGCCTTGGCGATCTGCTCGGGGTCGGGGTAGTTTGCAGGGTTATCTATATATATAACCTCGCCATTTCGCATAGTGAGCTTGTAGATAACGCTGGGCGCTGTGGTAACGAGGTCGAGGTTGAACTCGCGTTCAAGTCGCTCTGCGATGATCTCCATATGAAGGAGGCCCAAGAAGCCGCAACGGAAGCCGAAGCCGAGCGCGATACTCGTTTCAGGTTCGAACGTGAGCGCCGCATCGTTAAGACGCAGCTTTTCCAGCGCATCGCGCAGGTCGGGGTATTTTGCGCCGTCTGCAGGGTAGATACCTGCGTAAACCATGGGTTGCGCGGCGTGGAAGCCCGGGAAGGGCTCTGCCGTGGGGTTGTCGTCGTCGGTAACGGTATCGCCAACCTGCGTATCGGCAACGCTTTTTATGCTCGCAGTGATGTATCCAACCTCGCCTGCGGATATTTCCTCTGCCGGAACAAGGCCGAAGGCGGACATATAGCCGACCTCCACGGTTTCAAACGTTGCGCCCGTGTTCATAAGGCGGATGGTTTGCCCTGCGCGCAGCTTGCCCTCTGCCACGCGGACGTATATAACAACGCCGCGGTAGGAATCGTAGTAGGAGTCGAAAATAAGGCATTTTAGCGGCGCGTTCTCGTCGCCCTCGGGCGCGGGAATATCTGTTACGATTTTTTCAAGAATGTCTTCGATATTAAGCCCTGTTTTTGCGGAAACGGCGGGACAGCCTTCGGCAGGAATGCCGATAACGTCCTCTATTTCCTTGCGAACGCCCTCTATATCGGCGCTGGGGAGGTCTATTTTGTTTACAACGGGTATGATTTCGAGGTTTTCATCGAGCGCAAGGTAAGTGTTGGCGAGCGTCTGCGCCTCTATGCCCTGTGTGGCGTCTACAACGAGAAGCGCGCCTTCGCACGCGCTGAGCGAACGTGAAACCTCGTAGTTGAAGTCGACGTGTCCGGGCGTGTCGATAAGGTTGAATTCATACGTTTCGCCATCGCTCGCTTTATAATTGAGCTTAACCGCACGCGCCTTTATTGTGATACCACGTTCGCGCTCAATATCCATATTATCGAGTATCTGATCTTCCATGTCGCGCGTGGCGATGCTTTGCGTTTTTTCGAGAATTCTGTCGGCAAGTGTGCTTTTGCCGTGGTCTATATGTGCAATTATAGAAAAATTGCGTATTTTTTCCTGTCTTGTCATTTATATCACCTATTTTCAGGATTTTTGGTATTTCTACATAATAGTATAACACCCAAATTAAAACTTTTCAACACTTTTTTATTCGTTTGTGTATTGATATTATCGAAAAAGTATGATAAAATACTATTTAATATGGAGAAAAATATTTCTTGATATGAAATGTTTTCAAATTTATACAATTATTTGCTAAAAAATAATTACGGAGGAATAATATGATTTACGAAAACATCGATTTTCTTACAAAGGCCGACCCTGCTGTCGGCGAATACGTAGCCAAAGAACTTGAACGCCAGCAGGAAGGTATCGAGCTTATCGCTTCCGAAAACTGCGTTTCCGAAGCTGTTATGGCGGCTATGGCTTCCCCTCTTACAAATAAATATGCAGAGGGTTACCCGGGCAAGCGCTACTACGGAGGTTGCAAATACGTGGACGTTGTGGAAGACATTGCACGCGACCGCGCAAAAAAACTTTTCGGTGCAGAGCACGCAAACGTTCAGCCCCACAGCGGTGCACAGGCTAACACAGCGGTTTATTTCGCGCTCCTTCGCCCCGGCGACACAGTGCTCGGTATGAGCCTTGCAGACGGCGGTCACCTTACACACGGTTCCCCCGTTAATATTTCCGGTTCCTTCTTCAACTTCGTTTCCTATGGTGTTTCCGCAGAAACACAGACGATAGATTACGAGGCTCTCCGCGAAAAAGCGCTCGAATGCAAACCGAAGCTCATTGTTGCAGGTGCTTCCGCATACCCCAGAGTAATCGATTTTGAAAAGATCTCTGCTATTGCAAAAGAGGTTGGCGCATACTTTATGGTAGATATGGCGCACATTGCAGGTCTTGTTGCGGCAGGACTTCACCCCAACCCCGTTCCTTATGCGGATATCGTTACGACGACTACGCATAAAACACTCCGCGGTCCTCGCGGCGGTATGATCCTTTGCCGCGAAGAGCTCGCAAAGGCTATCGACAAGGCTGTGTTCCCCGGCACACAGGGCGGTCCCCTTATGCACGTTATCGCTGCCAAAGCAGTTTGCTTCGGCGAAGCGCTCACAGATGAGTTCAAAGAATATCAGAAACAGATCGTAAAGAACGCAAAAGCGCTCGAAAAAGCTCTTATTGAAGAGGGCTTCGATCTCGTTTCCGGCGGCACGGATAACCACCTCATCCTTCTCGACCTCAGAAGCAAGAACCTCACAGGCAAGGCTTTTGAAGCTATGCTCCAGGAAGTTAACATCACAGCTAATAAAAATGCTATCCCCTTCGACCCCCAGAGCCCGTTTGTAACAAGCGGTCTTCGCGTTGGTACACCTGCGGCTACAACACGCGGTCTTAAGGAAGAAGATTTCGCAAAGGTAGGCCACCTTATGGGTCTTGCCGCAAACGATTTCGAAGCAAACAAGGAATATATCCTTGCGGAAATCGCCGCTATTTGCGAAAAATACCCCCTCTACAGCAAATAATTTAATATGACACCCGAAAAAGAACTTGTTTCTTTGCTTTCCGCGCGCGCTCTTACGTTTGCTTGCGCGGAAAGCTGCACGGGCGGCATGATAGCGGAAAGAATAACTCGTGTTCCGGGTGCATCCGCAGTTTTTCTCGGCGGTGTGGTTTCCTATGCGTATTCCGTAAAGGAAAAGGTGCTCGGCGTAAGCGCCGAGGTGCTCGCCGAAAAGGGTGCTTTTTGCGCTGAAGTGGCAGAGCAAATGGCAGAAGGCGTGCGCACGCTCACGGGGGCAGACGTTTCTGCCGCTACCACGGGCGTGGCAGGGCCGGGCCCCGCAGAAGGCAAGCCCGCAGGGCTTGTCTATACAGCTGTTTCTTTCGGCGGAAAAACCGTTGTCGCCGAAAATCGTTTCTTCGGCACGCGCGAGGAAGTGCGCGCGCAGGCGGCGGCAAAAGCTATGGAAATGGCAATAGAGATTATCGCCGAAAAGAGATAAACTTTAAAGAAAGGAAAGCACTATGGCAAGAGAGGCAAAGCCGAAACCCACCCTCTACCCGGAGGAAAAGCTTGTTTCGGAAATAAAAAACACAATATCGGGTGCTTTCGTTTTCTTTGGCGACGAAGACTATATGAAGGAGCACTATCTCGGTAAGATACGCAAAAAAGTGCTTACGGCAGAGGGGCTGGAAACCTTCAACCACTTCATAGTTTCGTTTTCTGCGGCATCTAACCTTTCCTCCGACGAGCTTTTTGAAAGGCTTTCCGATGCGGTAGATGCCTTCCCGATGATGCAGGAGCAAAAGCTCGTGGAAATACGCGACCTTTCGCTTATGCAGATCTCGCCCAAAAATTTTGAAGCTCTTATAGGCATACTTACGCGCGCAAACGCGCTTACAGATACTGTAACGGTGCTTAACCTGCGCGAAAACGAATACGTAGTGGACTATAAAACAGAGCAGAGCGCAGCCTACAAAAAGCTTTGCGCCGCAGCAAAAGCCGTGCGCTTCGATACGTTCGCGCCGGAGCGTCTTGCAACGTGGGAAAAGAAGCATTTTGCGGCGAAAAATATGTTCATAGCGCAGGATGCCGCGCTTATTCTCGCAGATATGTGCGCGTGCAGAATGTTCACCATAAACTCTGAATTTGCAAAGCTCACCGCATACGCAGAGGCTATGGGAAAAAACACCATAACGGCAGACGACGTGCGCGCGGTATGTGCTATAAGCGAGCGCGAGGAAGCGCCCTTTGCGCTTTCCAATGCGGCGGAAAAATGGAATATAAAAGAGGTACTTGTCGCTGTAAACGACCTGCGCGACCTAAAAAAAGAGCCTATTGCCATACTCGCGCGATTTTCGGGGCTTTTCGAGGATATGTTGCTAGCCAAAACGGCAAGGGACGCAGGCAAAACCGCGGCAGAGCTTGCCAAAATACTTAAAACGCGCGAAACCAGAGCCGCAAGGCTTATGTCGAGCGTGGCACAAGTGCCGCTTGCGAAGCTGGAGGAATGTATAGACGAAGCCTACCGCACGGACCTAAAGCTTAAAAGCACACCTACAGACCCGTGGGTGGTTATGGAAACGTTTATTGCAAAGGTGTATACACCGAGGTCGCTCTTATGATGAAGATTTCGCGCCCTATTATAGTAGAGGGCAAATACGACAGGCTTAAAATACTTTCCGTGGCGGAAGCAAAGGTTATAACCACCGACGGCTTCGGTATTTTTTCCAAAGCCGAAAAGGCGGAGTTTTTGCGCCGCCTTGCAGAAAAAAACGGTGTTATAGTTATAACAGATGCCGACGGCGCAGGGCTTGTTATACGAAACCACTTGAAAAATATTATCCCGCGTGATAAAATAATCCACATATACACGCCCGAAATAGCGGGTAAGGAAAAAAGAAAAAAAGTGCCATCCAAAGCAGGCTTTCTGGGCCTTGAGGGTATGAGCCGTGAATGGCTCGAGCACGCTCTTGCCCCGTATGCCGACGGCGCGGAGGAAACAAAAAGCTCTATGGAGCTTACGAAAGCCGATTTTTACGAGCTGGGGCTTTCGGGCGGCGAGGGAAGCGCGGAAAAGCGAAAAATGCTGGCAAAAGAGCTCGGCTTGCCCTCTATAATATCTTGCAGCTCGCTTATCTATGCGGTAAACACGCTCGTTTCCGAGGAGGAATTTGCGTGTGCTTACAGCAAAATTAACGGGGAGTAACCCGATGGTTAAACTTATACACAAAATTGCAGATGCCGTGCTCGGTTTTCTGCACCTTACAAAATTTAAAGAACAGATAATGTACTTGGGCGTAGGCGTGCTCACCACCGTGGTAGACTGGATAGTATACGCGCTTTTTGTGCTCTTTGTGCCTAGCGTGGGCGGGGAATTTTTAAAAGCTATTTCCCCAAACATACTTTCCTACAGTATCGCGTGGTTTGCTGCTGTGATATTTTCGTATTTTGCCAGCCGCGCGCTCGTTTTTGCTCCCACAGACGAAAAAATGTTTTCGCAGTTTATGAAGTTTTTCTCTTCCCGCGTACTTACACTTATTATATCCATAGCGGGCGACATACTTCTTTCGGGCAACTATCGCCTTATTGACATAGAAAATCCGTTTATTGCAAAGATAATAATATCCGTTGCAGTAATTATTATAAATTATATCACAAGCAAATGGCTTGTATTCACAAAATCCCGCGGCGATGAACGATAAAGAAAGGATGCGCACGAAATGAACACACAGTATAACGGAATTTTGCTCGCCTATATAGGCGATGGCGTGCTGGAGCTGCTTGTGCGCGAAAAGCTTATCGCAACAGGGGAAACAAACACAGGTAAGCTTTCCGCCATGGCGCAGAAGATCGTTTGCGCCCCTGCGCAAAGCGAAAAAGTGGATTTGCTTCTGCCTCTTCTTTCCGAAGAAGAGTTATCTATATACAAACTTGGCAGAAATCATAAAGTAAGCGGCAAGCCAAAGCACGCGAGCATTGTGGAATACCACCGTGCCACGGGCATGGAAGCGCTTTTCGGATACCTTCATTTAGAGGGCAGAGAGGAGCGCATACGCGAGCTTTTCGAGGAACTTTACAGAAATATCTGATATTTATATTACATTTGTTTTTTTATTTGAGAGGTTATTAGTTATGAAAAAAAGCAAACAGATAGTTTCTTTGTCTACAGAAACAAAAAATCAACTTAAAGATGCGCTTGCAGAAGCGCTTCCTTCGCTCAGAAAAATTCTTTGCCTTTCTCAGAATGATTTTGGCGAAAGAACGGGTGTTTCCCGTATAAGACTCAGTATGATTGAATGCGGAAAGTACAGAATGACATGGTCTCAGTTCACTTCGTTCATGCTTATCCTTATATTCAATCCTCAATGTAAAAATATTTTGATAAGAAAAGAAATTCTGACACCTGAACTGGTTTCTTATTTTGAATGTAAATACATAGGTGAAGAACCTGATTTTGAAATAAAATTGCACTGATCTTTTGCAATTTTAAAATATTATCAGTAATATATTCAGATTTTGTAAAGGCGAACAAAAAAAAGACTTGCGAAAAGCAAGTCTTTTTATTTTGTAATTTAAATTTCTATTTCAAAGGCAAACGTGAACTCTCTGTCTTTGAATTTGTACATTTCAGGAAGCCTGGGCCCGCAGGAGTTTGTGCCGATACCGTTGTTTTTGTAGCAAACTATGGCAACAGTACTGTTGCGCTCGCAAAGCTCGTGGTTGTGTTTTGTATCCGTGAGCTGCTCGGGCGTGTAGTGGAGCGCAGAAAACTCGAAGCCTTCGCCGCTTACCGTAACGGTGTTTTCTCCGTTTGAAAGCGCAAAGAAATCCGCGCCGTAGTGGTTTGCGCAATCCTGCGGTTTTATCATAGGCACAAATTCTTCGGTAACAGTTGTGCTGTAAACGCCGTACTGAGCGTGTGCAAGCATATCTATATAAGTGGAGCCGGGGCCATATGCCGCGTATTTGAGGTTTTCGAAATCCTTTGTAAACTCAAATAGCATACCGAAGCGCGGTATTTGGTCTACATAGTTCTTTTCGTGGCGAACGCCGTGAATGTTCACGCAGATATTGCCGCCGCTTATTTTAAGCTCTATATCGAGGTAGAAAAGGGGTGTTCTTGCTTTAGGCGCTAAAATACCATTCATTTTTACCGTAACAACGCCGTTTTCTTCACAAACGTCGAAGCTCTTTGTAGCATAGACCGTGTGGCGCAGATAGTCTGCATCCCAACGGCGAACGTTGTTCATATCGTTATCCGTAGGTGCGCGCCAAGCGGTTATGCGAGAGGGAGCGGAGAGAAGCTCTTTGCCGTCTTTTACAATAGAAGTGAAGCTTGCCTTTACGAGGTCGAGCGTAATGGCGAGGCCTTCGCTCGTTACGTGTGCATATCTGCCTTCTGTGCGCACGCTTGCAGGGGCATGAGCTTTAACCTGACGGTTTTTCACGATCTTTGTGGCAAGGGGGAGCTGGATCTTTGTGGCGAGGTAGCCTTTTTCTGCGTAAACGGTGTCTGCTTTATATGCGACCTCGAAGTTTACGAAGGCTTTTTCGCTTGTGACTGTGGGGAGAGCACAAAGCTGTGCTTCCGCGCTGCCGTGTGCGGGCACGCAAACGTCTATTTTGCCGTTTGCTATTACATCTTCGCCGCAAACGATTTTATACGTTATATCGAAAAGGTTTTCCGTGCTTTCGAAATCGAGCATATTGCGAACGCTTACAACGCCTGTTTTTTCGTCTGCCCAAACGATTTTTACGGGTTCGATGGCTTTTTTGAGAATGTCGAGGCCGAGGTGGGGGGTTCTGTCGGGGAAGACAAGGCCATCGCAGCAGAAGTTTTTGTCGTTCGGGAAGTCGCCGAAGTCGCCGCCGTAGCCGAGCCCGCCGTCGGGCATAACTGCCGCGTGGTCTGCCCATTCCCAAACACAGCCGCCTATTGCACGCGGGTATTTATAGAAGAGGTCCCAATAATCCTCGATGCCGGCAGGGCCCATACCCATAGCGTGCGCGTATTCGCAGAGGAAGAAGGGGCGTGGGTCGTTGTGTATGTTTTCGCCTTCCTCTTCTACAGAGTTGGGGTAGCTCCATTTATACATGCTCGGTTTAACGTAGGCATACATTTCGCTGCAAACGTCAACGCATTTATCGTGGTATATATTTGCTTTATCTTTTTCGGGCACAAACCAGATCTCGGAAGCTGTGCCTTGGTAGTGCACAAGACGGGAAGCATCGCGCTCTTTTACCCATTTTGCCATGGCGCGGTGATTTTCGCCGAAGTGGGATTCGTTGCCGAGCGACCACATTATAACGCACGCACAGTTTTTATCTCTTTCGAGCGTGCGTTCCATTCTGTCCATATAAGCGGGGAGCCAATCGGGGTTGCCCGAAAGCACGTATCCGATGTTTTCTCGCTCGAGGTCGCTGTCAGGGTGCGCCTTTATGGCGAGCTCTACGCCGTGCGTTTCGATATCGCATTCGTCCACAACGTAGAAGCCGAGCTCATCGCACATTTCCGTAAAGCGCGGCAGGCTGGGGTAGTGGGACGTACGCACGCAGTTGATGTTGTATTTCTTCATCATAAGCAGGTCGCGCATATTTTCTTCGTCTGTTATGGCATAGCCCTTTTCGGGGTGTGTGTCGTGGTGGTTTACACCCTTGAGCTTAACGGGCACACCGTTTATAAGCAGGGCGCAATCGCTGCCGACGGAAATTTCGCGGAAGCCGAACTTTTTGAAGATAAATTCGCCGCCGTATTCTATAAGCAAGCCGTAGAGGTTGGGGGTTTCCGCGTTCCAGAGCGCAGGGTTTTCCACTTTTTCGCCGTAAACCGTTTTGCCGTCTGCACTCATAACCGTGATCTTTGCTTCTTTATCTATGTCTACGTTTACAGTACCGTCGTTTTTTGTGTGAATGAAGAAGTCGAAAACGTGCTCTTCTGGGCGCGCGAGAATGTATACATCGCGGAAAATACCGTTGTAGCGGAAGCAGTCCTGGTCTTCGAGGTATGTGGCGTCGCTGTACGTGTAGAGCTTAACTGCAATATCGTTTTCGCCGTTTACAAGGAAGCTGCTAACGTCAAACTCCGCAGAAAGGCGAGAGCCCTTGCTCATACCGACAAACGCGCCGTTTACGTAAACATCGAACATAGAGCACGCGCCGTCGAACATAAGGTACTGCTTGCCCTCTTTTTTTGCGTAAACGAACTTTCTGTGGTATACGCCTACGGGGTTTTCAAAAGGAACGTGTGGCGGATCGAACGCGATGGGGTAGTTTACGTTTGTATACTGAATTTGCCCGTAGCCGTAGCATTGCCAGCAGGAGGGCACGGGGAGCGTGGCGTTATATGCAATATCCGCTATTTTTTCGGGGATCTCAAGCTCTGTTTCAAAATAAGCAAAATCCCACGTGCCGTTGAGCAGCGTATAATTTTCGTTTGCGCTTATATCGCCTTTTATAGCTTTTTCGGCAGAAGAATACGGAAAATAGAATGCTCTGGGGGCAAGGCGGTTTATACCTACCTCACGCATATCGAATTTCACGCTTTGTTTCATTTTTGGGTACTCCTTTATTTTTTGATTTTTATGTTTACGCCGTTTACCTCGACGTCATTGTCTGCTCGTATGAGTATGTATTTTATACCGTCTATAATACGTGTTTCCACCACGTCCAGCTTTTCGGGGTCTACCTTTACCACCACATCGGGTGTACGGAGGCTGAAGCTTTTGCGGTCTATTATGTTTTGGGGTGCGATTTGCGCATCTTCGCCGAAGGCTTCGTCATATTTTTCGCCGAAATCTTCTACATGCTCTTCGGCAACGCCGCAGGATTTTAGTATATCCTTAACCGTGCCCTTGGAAATTACCAGTGGCTCTTCCTCGCGGTTTTCCTTGTGTGAGTCTATAATGTTTGAAAGCTCTGCGTGTACGCTTTCCACCACGTCGTAGCTGCACTGCTCTGCAACCGTTTCGGCGAGAATAGAGTTGAAGGTTTCTTTCTGCTCTGCGGCAGGCATGGGCAGGTCTGTGTTGAAGACGGACGCCACGAAGCCTTCGTGGCTGTTTGCCGTGTTTTTGGTATAGTAGAGCGCTTTATATATATTTGCGCCGCCTTCCTCGTAAGCGGGGAAGATAAAGCCCAGCTCGGGGGCGCACACCACGGCGTCTTCGCAAACGTTGCGCAGCTTGTTTTCGTGCAGGTAGTATGTAAGCGAATACTGCGCCGTTTTTATGGGGCAAACACAAGCGATAATATAAGAAAAGGATGAGGCGGATTCGCCATCTTCACCGTCTTTGCCCTTGGTAAAAATGTCGAAGCAATCGTAAGCAATCATAATGAGGAAGTTGCCCTCTATGTCTACAGTGGGGATAACCTTTTCGTAGAATGAGGAAAGCGCCTCGTTATCGCCCGCTTCGCTTGCGCGGAGCGCGGAGAGCAGCAGGTGCTCCTCGCTTTCGAGCACCTGCTGTGCGGAAAAATCTATATCTATAAGATTTTTGCCGATAGAGCCGGAAAGCGTCTTTTTAATTATGGAGAGAATTGCGTTGGATTCTTCCTCGGAAAGCATACCGAGTGATTGATTGAATTCTGAAATGATTTCGCGTTTTTCATTTACGAAAACACCGCGAACGTAATTTATATTTGTCCTGTCCGCGCGAAAACGGCGGCGGATCTCTGCGACTTCTTTTTCGTTCATTTAAGTTTTCCTTTGCTTTGGTTTTGGGCGTAGCGCCCTTATTTCCTATTTTACTATAAAGCGTAGATTTTTGCAAGATGATATAATGCAAATAAATTATTTTTAAGTCAATAAAAAATAGCGGCTTTTGCCGCCGAATTATTGTTCGCATAAGCCGCTGGTTTCTTCTAGTGCCCAAATTAAACGGCGATACCCGAGAAATTTTTTTATTAAATCATCGCTGAAGCGTTCAAATTCGGTAGAAGAACGGTTTGAAAAAACATCTACAAGATATTCCATATCAGCGCGGTTTGAAGCGTCGGATTTTTGCCACTCACATCTTTCAACAGCTCCTTCTATGAGAAACTCCAAAAGTTCTTCATATAAACGGCAATAATCGGGTTTTTCCAAAAGCGTTTTGTGTTCCCTCAAATACACGAAAGAATGCATTGCGAAATAAAATGCCTGATATTTTCCTTTTGTGAATACATCAATCGAGTGGGTTGTAAGTTTAAAATTGTTTTGTACATTCATAAAAATTTACGTTCTCCTTTAAAATACGAAGATTTATCTACATAATTATATCATAGGTTGTTTTTTAAATCAAGCACAAAGATGTAGGTATACCTTCTTATATTTTCGTTTTATATGAGTACAATTATATATGTAGTTATAACTACGTAGTTGAATATTCATATTGGAGGTGTGCCGATTGACTGTTAATGATGCTGTAGTAAAGCGTATTTTGGCGCTTTTGAAGGAAAAGAATATAACACAATACCGTTTAGAGCAGGAATCCGGTATACAGCACGGAAGTATGCAATGTATAATGAACGGCAGAAATAAAACTGTGACTTTAACTACCATTATGATGCTGGCAAAAGGATTCGGTATGTTACCATATGAATTTTTAAATGATGATATTTTCAATTCTTTTGATTTAGATGCAGAATAAAAACCGCCTTATGTTTGATATGGCGGTTTTTATTTTGCTTGGTATCTTTAGACGTGGAAATAACCCCCTGGTTCTACCAGGGGAAGAGAAAAGGCTTGAACGATGACAAAAGGGCGAGCTAAAAGCAAGCCCAAAAGAAAAGCCTCCCTTTGCACAAGGGAGCCTAATAGAATGATAACAATTTGAGTGATGTGGTGTTGATTTAAAAATAAATTTATGATAGAATGTACTAAAAATCAAATAAGCGGAGGGATGGCTGTGAAAAAAGAAGAAATCAATATTCGAGATCCGTTTGTGGTATACGAGAATGAAAAATATTATCTTTACGGGACGAGAGGGAAAGATTTCGGCTCTCGCACAGGTGGCTTTGACGTATATGTTTCCGACGATCTGAACAATTGGAGCGAACCCATTGAATGCTTTGATTCGGGCAAATATGGCTTGAACGATGATGTAAACTGGGCACCTGAGGTTCATAAATACGGGGGGAAATACTATATGTTTGCCACTTTTACGCAGAAAAACGGCTTGCGCGGCACGTATTCTCTGTGCTCCGAAAGCCTTATGGGGCCTTTCACCCCAAACAGCAATGGTGCGCTTACACCGAATGAATGGGAATGCCTGGATGGAACTTTATACGTTGATGAGGCTGGTATGCCGTATCTCGTTTTCTGCCACGAACATACGCAGATCAAGGACGGAACTATATGCTATGCAAGGTTAAACGAGGAATTAAGCGCGATTGAAGGGAAGGTAGTTACGCTGTTTTGTGCTTCATCATATGAGCTTGTTGACCCTGTGAAAACAGACCACTACGTCACAGATGGACCTTTTATGTACCGTTCCAAAACAGGCAAGCTTTTTATGATATGGTCATCGTTTATCGAAGGAAAATATGCGGAATTTGTGCTTAAATTCAAGGGTGGAAAATTGGGGACGGAATTTGAACACCAAAAGCCGCTTTTAGAGAGCGACGGAGGGCATGGTATGATATTCTCCGATGGAAAAAATACATATTTTACGTATCACACACCGAACAAGAGCCTTTCAGAGCGCCCCGAATTTCGCTTTTTCGAGGATAACGGAGATACTGTAAGCATAAAAAATAAGTGATATTTGACGAGCCGAGGTGATCTTATGGAAAAGATAGTTTCATCGCGCGTTATGCGCGAAAGCGATGAATATACCTGCAAAAACGTGTGCGATGCCAAAACACTTATGTACCGTGCCGGCAGGGGGATTTTTGAAAGCGTTGAACATTGGGGAAAGACCGCTGTGGTCTGCGGTGCAGGCAACAATGCGGGCGACGGATTTGTGGTAGCGAAGCTGATACACGAGCACGGCGGCAAAGCCACGCTATTTCTGCTTTCCGATAAATTTTCCGAAAGCGGGCGGTATTACTTCGATATATGCACCGAGATGGGCGTGAAAACGGAAAAATACACGAAAGAAACAGATTTTTCCGGTTTTGATACTGTGCTGGATTGCATTTTCGGCACAGGGTTTCACAGCACGGCAAGCGGTACCGCCGCAGATGCCATAGACAAAATAAACGCAAGCGGTGCGTTTGTCGTAAGCGCAGATATAAACAGCGGACTGTGCGCCGACAGCGGCCTTTCCGAAAAATGCGTTGTTTCCGACCTTACGGTTTCTGTGGGAACATACAAATACGGCCATTTTTTGGGAAAGGCAAAGGACGTTATAAAAGCGAAGAAAAATATAGATATAGGCATAGAAATACGGGGGAGAAGTGCGGTAAAGGCGGAAAAATCAGATTTTCTTCCTCTCCTTACGCCGCGCAAAAATAATTCAAACAAGGGTACGTACGGCTACGTGGGCATAATGGGCGGTTGCACAGAGTATTCGGGCGCTGTGAAGCTTGCGAATATGGGCGCTTGCGCCCTGCGCGCGGGCTGCGGCGTGGCAAAGCTCATAGTGCCTGCGAGCGTTGTGGGCAGTGTGGCGCCGTACCTTCTGGAAAGCACGCTTTGCCCATTGCCGGATGAAGCGGGGCATATAATTTTCAATAAAAACGTCATAGACGGTGCAACCGCGCGCCTTTCTGCGCTTGCTGTAGGCATGGGCTGGGGCGAAAGCGCGGAAAACGCAAAAATACTCGAATATTTGCTTGCAGAGAAGGCTCTGCCGCTTATAATAGACGCAGACGGACTTAATACGCTTGCAAAAATGGATAAAAATTTGCTGAAAACCACGAAATGCCGTGTGGTACTTACACCGCACCCGAAGGAATTCGAACGTATTTCGGGGGTTGGCGTGAGCGAGGTTTTGCACAGTCCCGTGGAATATGCGGAAGGTTTTGCGCGCGAATACGGTGTTATACTTCTGCTGAAAGGAGCTTCCACTATAGTGACTGACGGCGAAAAAACGTATATTTGCGACCGCGGAAGCGCGGGTATGGCAACGGCAGGCAGCGGCGACGTGCTTTCGGGTGTGCTCGCAGGTCTTTTGGGCTATGTGGAATATTCGCCGCGCGCGGTGGCTCTCGGTGCGTATATAGCAGGGGTGGCAGGCGAGCTTGCGGCGGCAGAATTTACGGAAATGGGAATGACTGCGGGCGACACGGCGCGTGCCATACCGAAAGCATGGAAAGAGCTCGTTTTATAGCCAAAATGCCCCCTGTACGGCGCAGAAATTTGAAAATATTTTGGTTAAAACACCTATTACGAGAAAAATATTTTTATGGTAAAATATATTATGTAGAAAAATTTTGAAACGAGGTACATAATATGTTTGAAAAGGGTGAACTTGTGTATTACGGCACGGCCGGAGTTTGTAAAATAACCGATATATGCACATCTCCGTTCGGCGGCAACGACGGCAGAATGTATTACGTGCTTGCACCAAACGATTTCGATAACGGCACGCTCATATATGCGCCCACAGAGGGCGGCAACGTTTTGCTCCGCGCCGTTATCACGCAGGAGGAAGCTGAAAATTTGCTCGCTTCCATACCCACTCTTGCGCCGCTGAACGTGACAAACGAAAAGCACCGCAGGGAAGAATACAGAAACACGCTGAAGGAGGGAACGCCGTTTGCCCTCGCCGTGCTGATAAAAACAATATATTTGCGAAGGGCGGCTTTGGTAAACACCAAAAAAAGGCTTTCCGAAAATGATACGGAATTTGATAAAATGGCACGCCGCGCTCTGCTCGGCGAGCTTTCAGCTTCGCTCGGCATAACCGGTGCGGAGGCAGAGGCACGATTTGACAAAGCTTTGGACAAATAAAATACAGCAAATAAACCTCGGAATATTGGGTGATGTCCTTATCGGAGAAATAAAATAAGGGTATGGGCATAGCCCAAGGCATTTGTTAAACAAATGCGAAACTGGCGATAAAAACAGAAGAGAGAGTAACGCGGAAACAAATTTCCGTGAAGCTCTCTCTTCTCTGCTTTATATGTGAGTGATATTCTTTGCTACGCAAAGAGTGATATTGCCCTTCGGGCAGTGATATTGTTCGGCTTTGCCTCACAGTGATATTCTATTCGCCTTAAAACTTGCGAAGCAAATATCACTCGGCGACAGCCGAATATCACTGCGCAGCAATAGAACTCACCGCAGGCGAATAGAACTGGCGTGATACTCTTATCGGAGTATCACGCCATTCCGAGGTTATTTTTTGTTTTTTGCACAAAAAGTCATTTGTCTTGCGTCTTATATAAACGAAAGGGAGTAAAACACCGTTTATCGAAAAACGATAAAAATATATTGACAAACGAGAATGTGTGTGGTATTCTATAAGCGTAAAAGAAAATGTTGCCAAATCCCTCAGGAGGTTTCTATGAAAAAAACAAGAAAATATTCGCTTAATATTTCGCTTTTTCTCGCATCTTTGTTTCTTTTTGTGTGCGCGGTGGCGGCGTTTATGCTGCCGGGATATATTAACACCATTTTAAACCCGGAGGCGGGCGTTTCTCCTGTGCCGGGCGGCGAGGCTTTGGGCGGATTTGCGATTGTGCTTATGCTGCCGTTTGTGTATGCTTTTGTATATATGCTCCTCGGCGTGGTCGCGCTTATAGACGTGCTTTTTATAAATATTTTGCTTCTCGTTCGCAAGGGCTTGATTTTTACAAAAAAGAGCATAGACCTGCTTCGCGGTATATCGCTATGCTTTTTGGGCTTGGCTGTGATTACTTTCCCGATAGCGTTTACTGCGATGATAGATGCTTTTTCGCAGGGCTTCGATGCTTTCGGTTTGGTTACTGGCGCTGTTTTCGCGGTTTCGCTTTTTCTGGGGCTTTGCATAAGGGTAATAAAAAATGTTCTTGAGGAAGCCATAGCGATAAAATCCGAAAACGATCTTACCATTTGATTTTTGGAGGAGAAAATGTTTAAAATACCAAAAAAATATTCTGTAATGATTTCGCTTGTGCTTGCGGTTATATTTTTCATAATCTGTATTGCGGGCGCTGTGGTCATGCCCACGCTTTGCGAAATGCTCATAGACACGAAGGACCATATCGGCAACCGCGGCGAAATAACCGCCGCAGGGCGCGCATACGTGCTTTTCCTTGCTTATTTGCTTCTTTCCGTGGTTATGTTTGCAGACATACTGCTGTTTATTTTGCTTTTGCGTGTGCGCAAGGGGCTTGTTTTCACTTCGCAGAGCACCGAGCTTGTGCGCGGCATAGCTTGGAGCTGCTTTTTGCTCGGCGCGGTGTTCCTGGGGCTTGGGGTATACTTTACGCTTGCATTTATACCGGCTTTTGCGGCGGCGTTCCTTGGCATATGTCTGCGCGTGGTAAAAAACGTTTTGGAGGAGGCAACCGAGATCAAATCGGAAAATGATCTTACGGTGTGAGCTTTTAAATATGATAAGAATTAACTTGGACGTAATGATGGCAAAGCGAAAAATGTCGCTTTCAGAGCTTGCGGGCAAGGTGGGCATAACGCTCGCAAACCTTTCTATACTGAAAAATAACAAAGCAAAGGCTATACGCTTTTCCACGCTCGACGCAATCTGCCGCGCGCTCGATTGCAGGGTGGAGGATATTATAGAATTTGTAGATGAAGAATAAAAGGAGATTTTTATGAATAACGTACCAAATAACACAGAAAAGCTCGGCGGCGTCAACATGGCGATACCGAAGAAACCAAAACGCGAATACAATGCCGCAGATGTGGTTTTTGCCTGGCTTTGCTTTTTGTTCGGCTATCTTTTTCTGCCGCGTTTTCCCCGTTGTGGAAAGCCCTTTCGGAGGTTTCCTGTTTATAGTTGTGATTTTTGCGGCAACAGCAATCGTTTTGAAGGTTAAAGGAGTTAAAATCGGCGTTTTGCCTGCGGTTATGGCAGGCGTAGCCGTGGCGCTTTCCGCCTCGCTCGTGCTTTCCTCAAATTCGTTTTTATATTGGCTTGCATATGCTTTCGCACTTTGCACGTATTGTTACTTCGTGGTTAGTGCTTGCGGAAACACGGTTAAAAAAGGCTTCTCCGGGCTGATTGCGGCAGACTATTTCAACGCGATGTTTGCCTATCCGTTTACCTCTGTAAAATGCGCATTTGAAGCGGCGTTTTCGGGAAAAGCCGCCAAAACGAGCGGCAAGGCTGTGCTTAAAGTGCTCTGCGGTGTTTTCGTGGCGCTCGTTCCTACGTTGGTTGTGGGCTTGCTTCTTTCATACGACAAAGGCTTTAACGAACTTATGGGCAAGATTTTCGATTTCAATTTCGGGAATATTTTCTCTCATATTTTCAGCATACTTTTCGGCTTGCTCATAGGAGCGTACGCTTTTGGCTTGTACATTTCATCGCTCGATAAAAAATCTTACGGAGCTGTAACGGCTGAATCCTGCGAGAAGGGCGCAAAGAAAATGCGCATAGCTCCCGCGCTTTCCGTGGTGGCTGCTTGTGTGCCGATGCTTTTTATCTACGTCGTGTTTTTCATTTCGCAGTGGAAATATTACGTTTCAGGCTTCACGGGTGTGCTGCCCGAGGAGTTCAGCTATGCGGAATATGCGCGCGAAGGCTTTTTCCAGCTTTGCGCGGTGGCATTCATCAACCTCGCGGTTATAATATGCATAAGCCTGTTTATGCGCCGTAAAACGGAAAAAGCACCCGTGCTTCTGAAGGGGCTCACAATAGTTTATTCCGTTTTCACGCTCGTGCTTATAAGCACGGCGCTTTCCAAAATGTTTATGTATATAGAAAGCTATGGGCTTACGCAGAAGCGTGTTTATTCTACGTTTATGATGTTTGCCCTTGCCGCGCTCTTCGTTTTGCTTATAATTAAGCAGTTCGTGCCGAAAACAGCCGCTGTGGCGTTTTCGCTCGTGGCGAGCCTTGCGCTGTTTGCCCTGCTTTCTCTCGGTAATATAGACGGCATTATAGCACGCTACAATGTGGACAGATACATAGACAGCTCGCTTCCCACAGTGGATATAGAGGCTATGGAGAACCTCGGCGATGCCGCCGTGCCAGAGCTTGTGCGTCTGGCAAAATACCTGGACGAAAAGAACGGCACAAATATAGCAGAGGGCAAAAACCCGAATGGCGACGTGCTCTACGGTGAGCTTGTTTGTTCCTTGCAGGCGTCGGCAGAGGGAAAGAGCAAAGAGCCGGCAGAAAAGCGCGACTTCTTTGAAGAAATTTTTGCTTTCAACGTACCCGCAGTGAAGGCGGAAAAAGCCCTCGCTGAAATCGGACTTTTGAAATAAAGAAAATATTTTACTGTTCGGAGGCGAGTATGAAGAGTGAGAAGATAAGGTTGCTTTTATTGGTGGGCTTGCCGCTTTTACGCTTATTTTCTTTTGCCTTGCCATCACGGGAGCGATAAGCTTTATGCACAAGGGCGGATATAATAATACCGCAGAAGTGCTGTTATTTACCGAATGGCCGCGTTTCATATTGTCCTTCATACTTGGCAGTATATCTTAAAAACGGAATATATAAAAAGAAAATCCCGCCAAAAGCGGGATTTTCGTGTTATTCGGAGATTAAAGGAGGCTTCTGTAGAGCGCTTTGATGTCTTCGAGCGTTACGTCCTTCGGGTTGCCGGGGCGGCAAGCGTCGTTGTATGCGTCGAGTGCGAGAGCGTCGATATCCTCTTCTTTGAGAATACCCTTGAGCGTTGTGGGAATGCCAACATCCTCTGCGAGCTTGCGAACAGCTTCTACAGCCGCCGCGCGGTATTCTTCCTGTGTCATAGCTTCAACGCCTTCTACGCCCATCGCGATAGCGATGTCTTTGTATTTTGTGCCTGTGCAGTCTGCGTTATAAGCCATAACCGTGGGAAGGAGAATTGCGCAAGCCTTGCCGTGGGGTGTATCGTAGTATGCGGAGAGCGTGTGCGCCATAGAGTGGTCTACGCCGAGGCCAACGTTAGAGAAGCCCATACCTGCAACGTACTGGCCGAGCGCCATACCTTCTCTGCCTTCTGCCGTGTTTGCAACAGCGCCGCGAAGGCTCTTTGCGATAATTTCGATAGCTTTGATATGGAACATATCGGAAAGCGCCCAAGCGCCTTTTGTGATATAGCCTTCAATAGCATGTGTGAGAGCGTCCATACCCGTAGCGGCTGTGAGGGCTGCAGGCATAGAAGCCATCATATCGGGGTCTACAACCGCAACAACGGGAATATCGTGAACGTCTACGCAAACGAATTTGCGCTTCTTTTCAACGTCTGTAATAACGTAGTTTATAGTAACTTCAGCGGCTGTGCCTGCTGTTGTGGGCACTGCGATGATCGGTACGCAGGGGTTTTTCGTGGGTGCTACGCCTTCGAGCGAGCGAACATCGGCAAATTCGGGGTTCGTGATGATGATGCCGATAGCCTTTGCCGTGTCCATAGCGGAACCGCCGCCAACCGCCACGATGCAGTCTGCACCGCAAGCCTTGAATGCTTCAACACCGCTTTGCACGTTTTCTATTGTGGGGTTTGCTTTAATATTTGTATAAAGAGTGTAGGGAATATCTGCTTTTTCGAGAAGGTCTGTAACTTTTGTTGTGATGCCGAACTTAACAAGGTCGGGGTCGGAAGCGACAAACACTTTTTTAAAGCCTCTGTTCTGAATTTCTGTGGGAACAGCGGCAATAGCGCCTGCGCCGTGGTAGGATGTTTCGTTTAGTACAAATTTGTTCATAGGAATATACCTTCTTTCCGTATTCCGAGGAATACTGTATTTTAACAATTATATTCTAACATATTTTTGTGAATTTTTCAATATTAAAAGAGGTAAAAAATGTGTTTTGTTGTGCAATTTATAGGAAAATCTATTTTTCCTTTCTGTATCTGCCCGGCGAGGTACCCGTTATGCGCTTAAACTGGCGTATAAAATAGCAAGTGTCGTAATATCCGAGCGCTTCCGCAACCCCCTCTACGGAAAGTTCTGTGGAGGAAAGCAGGAATTTCGCCTTGTTTATGCGCGTGTTGGCAAGATATTCTGAAAAAGAAATACCCACGGCGCGAGAAAAGAGCTTGCCTATATAATCTGCTGAATAGCCGTATTCTTCGGCGAAGGCAGAAAGCGAATGCGTTTCCTCCGGCGCGAGATTTATGCGGTCGCAAATTTTTTTTACCAGATTTTGTTTTATTCCGCGCGGCTCGCTTTTTTCCTCTGCCGCGCCCGTTTCGAAATATTCTGAAAGTGCGGCTGCGAAAAATGCGCACGCGCTCTCGCTTTTGTCGGCATTGTACAAGCGTATTACGCGTGCGAGCGTTTGGCGCATATAGCCTGTATCGTAGATCTGCTTGTGCAGAAAAGAGGAGGAGGAAAAGCTTTCTGCCGAGATTTCCGCAGAAAACTGAAAATGCACATTCATTATAAGCAAATGCTCGTTATCATGCTCGCCGATATAGTGCGTATCGGGAAAAAGCAGCAGGCAAGAGCCTCTTTCCACCTCTGCCGTTTCATGCTCCGTTATAATGCGCCCCTTTCCGCGCAGAACGAACCAAAGGTCGAAATCCTGAAACCCGTTTTTGCCTGTATCCCAATGCCAAGCGGCGTCGCAATCTGATATGCCGCAGGAATTGATTTTTATATTTTGGAGTAAATTTTGTGTTTTCATACCGTAATTGTACAATATTTAGCCGTGTTTGTCAATGGAAAAGCGTGGGCAAGTATGCTTTAATATATGTAAATAAAGCTTTTCGGAGGATATTATGAAAGCAAAGATTAAAATAGCAGTGCAGATGAAGGCACCCGGTGTGCCTGGCTGGCCCTGCATAAACTACGATTACGATAAAGAGCTTGCGCGAGTGCTCGAACCCGTGTATGCAAGAAACCCCGATATAGAATTCGATATTTTTAAATATACGAATGTGGAAATGGCAAAGGCGGATTATGAAGCAGACCTTGCCAAATACGACGGCGTGCTCGTTCTTCTTATGACAAACTGGCTCAAAATCGACGAATTTTACATAAATCAATCTAAAACAGGCTTGCCCACTATAGTTTGCGACGTGCCGTACTGCGGCAGCGGCAGTATGCTGGAAAAAACGAGCCCACTTGTGCGCGCAGGCGGCTTCCCCGTGCCCATGGTTTCTTCCTTTAATTATAACGACATAGCAGAGGCGGCGGCGCTTTTCGGTGTTATAAAAAAGATGAAGGAAGCAAAAATCCTTGTTGTTAAAAACCGTGCGCAGGAAGAAGTGCAGGGCGCGGCACACGAAATTTGGGGCTGTACATTTATAAACAAAACCGCAGACGAGCTTATGCGCGTTTTCGACGGAATTTCCGACGAAGAAGCGGCACCCCTTGCGGAAAAATGGGAGCGTGAGGCCACGGAAGTGCGCGAGCCCACAAAAGCGGACATTATGCAGGGCGCCAAGCTTTACTACGCTATGAAAAAGATGATGGCGGAATGCGGCGCAGATGCTGTTACGATAGACTGCCTTGAGCTTTCCTACAACGATATTTACGGCGAGAGCTGCCATATGTACCCCTGCCTTGCCTACTACCAGATGGCAAACGACGGCGAAATCGGCATTTGCGAGGCAGACATAAACTCCACTATTTCCGCAATGCTCACGCTCTACCTCACGGGCAGACCCGGCTACGTTTCCGACCCAGTTATAGATACTTCTTCCGGCCAAATAATATATTCCCACTGCGTTGCCTGCCGTAAGGTGTACGGCAAGGACGATCCTCGCACCTGCCAGTATTACCTGCGCAGCCACGCGGAAGATAAAAAAGGCGCTTCCGTGCAGGTAATATTCCCGTGCGGCGAAAAGCTTACCACTGTGCAGATAAGCAATGCAGACGGATGGGCAAGCATACATTCTTCCGTTTCCTGTGGCAACGCAAGCGGCGAAAACGGATGCAGAAGCAAGCTCGCGGCAAATTGCAACGCAGAGAGCATTCTGGAAAAATGGATGCCCGCTTGGCACAGGGTAACTGTTTTCGGCGATTATCGCAAGGAAATGAAAAATCTTTTCAAAATGAAGGGTTATACTATTGTAGAAGAGGATAAATAAGTGCATTTTGGCGGTTTGTCTTGACAAACCGCCTGTTTTTTTGTATACTATGAATGAATTCCAAATGTAATTGCACGATTACATAATAATTATCTCGGAGGAATAAAAATGGCAGACGATAAACACTATGACTACGGTACCGTTATGAACCCCAGCATGGAAAAACTCAAAAAGAACGGTAACTCCTATGCCGAACAGCTTTTCGGCGAATACAGACAGTGCTACGACGAAGGACTTGACGTAGAACCTTACCAGAAGGTATTTTATGCGGTTCGCAAAATGCCTCTTTGCAAGGAAAGAGAAGAAATGGCAACACTTCTTCAGAATATTATCTATAAATTGCCCATGAGAGCAGACTATGCGTATAAAGAACCTTCCGACCTTGAGGGTATACGTGCTCTCCGCAAGCCCTATGCTTATGAAAAGAAGGAAATTTCCGAAGCAGAGCTTAAAGAGAAGATCGCCGGCGCTTGGTACGGCAGAATTTGCGGCTGCTGGCTCGGCAAGCCCATAGAAGGCGCAAAATATGCTGAAATCACGGAATTTCTTAAGGAAACGGGCAACTACCCCATGAGCCGTTATATTCTCGCCGCAGACGTTAAGGACGAGATGAACGAAAGATATAAATTCCCCTTCAGAAGAAGATACGATATGTACCCTGATGTGGCAACTGCTATGCCTGCGGACGACGACACGAACTATACGCTGATGGCGCAGGTGGTTATCGAAAAATACGGCAGAGGCTTCGACCCCGACAATATGGCGGAAAGATGGGTTGCGCTCCAGCCCAAAACGGCATACTGGACAGCAGAGCAGGCTGCATTTACAAACTTTGTAAACGGCTATGAGCCCCCTGCATCCGCTATGTACAAGAACCCCTACCGCGAATGGATCGGCGCACAGATACGCGGCGACTATTTCGGTTATATCAACCCCGGCAACCCCGAGCTCGCGGCAGAAATGGCTTGGAGAGACGCTTCCATTTCTCATACAAAAAATGGTATCTACGGCGAAATGTTTGTGGCAGCAATGCTCGCAGTAGCGGCTGTTAACGACAATATCAAGGATATTATTTACGGCGGTCTTGCAGAAATTCCCGCAACGTCCAGACTCTACGAGGCTGTTATGAAGCTTATCGAAAAGTATGACGGCGGCGCTACAACCGACGAAATGTTCGCGTATATCCACAGTATCTATAATAACGAGGACGGCTTCGATTGGTGCCACACTATTTCCAATGCGCTCGTTGTTGTGGCTTCCTTGCTTTGCGGCGAAGGCGATTACGGCAAATCTATCTGCCTTTCTGTTCAGACGGGATTTGATACAGACTGCAACGGCGCAACGGTTGGTTCCGTTATCGGTATGAGAAACGGTATGGCAGGCGTCGGCGAAGAATGGACAGCCCCCACAAACGGCAAGCTCCGCACAAACCTCTGCGGCTATGACCTTGTAAATATCGACGAACTCATCGATAAAACGATGGAGCATATGAAAGACGAACCCAAAGCAGAATAAAACGAAAACTCCTCCGTAACGGAGGAGTTTTTTTGAAAGTTTTTTGCCGCGCTTTTTTTCAAAAAAGCGTGAAAAAGTTGACATTTGCGTTTGTGTGCGGTATAATAAATATATTAAATAAATTAAATTCGGCATTAGAAAAATTAAGGAGCTGTTATGGCAAAAATAACACGTCGCGCGGCACGCGAATGTGCTGTGCAGGTTTTGTACGGATACGATTTTCAGAAGGAGCTTGAAAAAGAAGCGTTTTTTGTTTCCACCTGTGAAGAGGAGGAAATAGCATACAACGATTTCGCAAAGGAGCTTTTTCTCGGCACTTGCGAGCATATCGCTGAAATAGATGAAAAAATTACAGAGCATCTTCACGGCTGGTCGCTTGCGCGCGTTTCCCGCGTTTCGCTCGCGGTAATGCGCCTTTGCGCATACGAGCTTTTGTTTACGGAGCTTCCCGTTTCCATAGCTATAAACGAAGCGCTCGAAATAGACAAAAAGTTCGATAAGGAAGATGCGCCCGCGTTTATCAACGGCGTGCTCAACGCTCTTGCGAAAGCGTGCGGAAAAGAATGACTGTTCTCGGTATCGACACGAGCAATTACACCACGTCCCTTGCCCTTGTTTCGGGCGAGGGCTTCGTGCAGGCGCGCCGTATACTCGAGGTAAAAAAAGGGGAGTGCGGGCTTAGGCAAAGCGACGCACTTTTTTTGCATACGGTGAATTTGCCCGAGCTTTTCCCGGGGCTTTTTGAAAAGTACTGCGAAAGCTTCGGTATGGATGCAAAAATAGATGCCGTGGCGTACAGCGCATATCCGCGTGATGTGCAGGGCTCTTATATGCCTTGCTTTCTGGCGGGGCAGAGCGCGGCGAGCGCTGTGGCAAGCGCGCTCGGTGTGCCGCTTTTGCGCTTTTCGCACCAGGCGGGGCATATTATGGCGGCGCTGAAGACCTGCGGCGCGGAAGATAAAATAGGCGAAGAATTTTTCGCCCTGCACCTTTCGGGCGGCACGACAGAGCTTGTGCACGCGAAAAAAGACGGCGAAATAGGCTTTTCTGCCGAAATCGTGGGCGATACGGCAGATATTTCCGCAGGTCAGCTTGTGGACCGCGCCGGCGTTATGCTGGGGCTAAAGTTCCCGTGCGGCGGCGAGCTTGAAAAGCTGGCGGCAGAGGCAGGGAATGCAAAGGGCATAAAGCCGCTGAAGGTGGTACTGCGCGAGGGCAGGCTCAATATGTCTGGCGCGGAAAACCGCATTTCGGCGCTGGTGAAAGCAGGCGAGGATGCTGGAAAGATAGCATACTTCACGCTCGATTTCGTGGCGAAAAACGTAATAGCGCTTGCCGAGCACGCGCGCGCACAAAAGCCCGAGCTGCCCATAATTTTTGCGGGCGGTGTTATGCGCAATAAAATTATACGCAAAAAGATATGCGAAAAGCTGCAAAATATATATTTTGCCGACGTGGAGCTTTCCAGCGACAACGCTGTGGGCACGGCGTACCTCGGCTATGAAAAAATTAAGAAAGGCGGGCGGTAATATGGAAAAACGTGTTATAAGCGTTTCGGAGCTTAATGAATACATAAAAATGCTTATGGACAGCGACGAAATACTTTCCTCTGTTTCCGTTCGCGGCGAAATTTCCAACTTTACAAACCATCGTACGGGCCATTTCTACCTTACGCTTAAGGACGAGGGAAGCCTCATAAAGGCTGTCATGTTCCGCGGGCACGCTTCAAAGCTTAAGTTCTTGCCCGAAAACGGAATGAAAGTAGTGGTAAGCGGCAGGGTAAGCGCGTTTGTGCGCGATGGCCAATACCAGATATATATAGAAACTATGGAGCCGGATGGCATAGGCGCGCTCTATATAGCATACGAGCAGCTTAAAAAGAAGCTTACGGCAGAGGGGATTTTCGACAGAAGCAAAAAGAAGCCCTTGCCCAAAATTCCCACGCGCATAGGCATAATAACCTCGCCCACGGGCGCGGCTGTGCGCGATATTATAAACATTTTGGGGCGCAGATTCCCCCTTTGCAAACCCGTGCTTTACCCCTCGCTCGTTCAGGGCGACGGCGCACCTGCGAATATTATAGCAGGCATAAATTATTTTAACGAGCACAAAAACGTAGACGTTCTTATAGTGGGGCGCGGCGGCGGCTCGCTCGAGGACCTGTGGGCATTCAATGATGAGGCGCTTTGCAGAAAAGTGGCGGCCTCGGAAATACCGATAATCTCCGCCGTGGGGCACGAAACGGACTTTACTCTTTGCGATTTTGCGGCTAGCGTGCGCGCACCTACACCATCTGCCGCGGCAGAGCTTGCAGTGCCGGAAAGCACAGAGCTTGCGCGGAAGATAGGTAACGTGCAAACGCGAATGGAGTTGCTTTGCACACAGAAGATAAAGCTCTCGCGCGAGCGTCTTGCGCGCTTGGCGGCATCGCGCTCGCTTACCACGCCGATGAACTTTATAGACGATAAGCGCATGGCGCTCGGCGTAACGGAAGAAAAGCTCTTTGCAAGGATGGAAAAGGTTCTGGAGCGCAAAAAGGCGCAGCTCGGCGCGGGCGCGGCGAAGCTGGATGCGCTCAATCTTCTTGCGGTTGTTGCACGCGGCTACAGCGCCGTGTTTGCAGACGATGGAAAGCTTATAAAGAGCGTGGAGCAAACGGAAGTGGGCAAAACCGTTTCGTTTATGCTTACAGACGGTAAAATTTCCGCCGAGGTAAAAACGGTGGAAAGGGAAGAAAGGAAGAAATAAGATGGCTGAAAATAAAATGACGTTTGAAAGCGCGCTCGCGCGCCTGGAGGAGATCGTGCGCGCTATGGAAAGCGGCAGTGCGGCGCTGGATAGCTCGCTTGCTCTGTTCGAAGAGGGCATCGGGCTTGTAAAATTCTGCACCAAGGCGCTCGACACGGCAGAGCAGAAGGTAAAAATACTCCAAAAAGACGAAAACGGCGAGCTGGCGGAAGCCCCCTTTGCTGTGAAAGCAGGAGAATGATATGGATATAGCAAAGCTTTTGACGGAAAATACGGAATTTATAGATTTTTATCTTGCAAAAAATTTGGAAACACCCGAAAAGGAGCTTGAAACGCTCTATAGCTCCATGCGCTACAGCGCGCTTTCTGGCGGCAAGCGCATACGCCCGTTCCTTGTTACGGAGTTTTGCCGCCTTTTCGGCGGAAAAACGGAGGCGGCGGTGGATTTTGCCTGCGCTATAGAGTACGTTCACGCCTCCTCGCTCGTACACGACGATATGCCGTGTATGGATAACGACGACCTGCGCCGCGGCAAGCCCACAAACCACGTGGTATACGGCGAGGATATAGCTCTGCTTTGCGGCGATGCACTTATAACGCGCGGCTATGAAATGGCGGCTAGAAACAAGCACGTAAGCCCCGAGGCGGCTCTCGCCGCCACGGCTATGCTCCTGCGAGAGGCAGGTGCCGTGGGCATGATGGGCGGGCAGGAAATAGACCTGCTTTCCGAGGGTAAAAACCCCGATTTTGCCACGCTCACCAAAATGCACGAAAAAAAGACGGGTGCGCTGATAAAAGCCTCCTGCCTGCTCGGCGCTTTTGCGGCCGGGGTTACCGACGAAAAAGATGAACGTTATAAAGCCGCTGTAAAATACGCATACGGCATTGGCTTGGCTTTTCAGATAGTGGACGATATTTTGGATGTAGAGGGCGACGCCGCCGTGCTCGGTAAAGCGACACACGCAGACGCGGCTCTCGGCAAAACCACGTTCCTTTCCTTTATGAGCGTGGCAGAGGCGCGCGCATATGCAGAAAAACTGACGGCAGAGGCGAAGGAGGCTATCGCGCCCTATGACGGCAACGAAACGCTTACGGAACTTGCCAACTTTTTGCTTACGAGAAAGAAATAAACCGACGGAGGATTTCATAAAATGATAAAACTTATTGCATTTGATCTTGACGGCACACTTACACAGCACAAAACCCCCCTTGAACCCGCAAACTACGAAACGCTTGTGGCTCTTTCCAAAAAATATAAGCTCCTTATGGCAGGTGCAGGCGCTTGCATGCGAATTTTCAATCAGCTCGGCGGTTTCCCAATCGACGTTATAGGCAACTACGGCTTGCAATACGGCGAGTATAACCCCGAAACGAAAACGCTCGATATAAAAGAAAACCACGTTCTGCCTTGCGACAGAGAAAGCGTGGATGCACGCGTTACGGCTTGCCGCGAAAAATACGGCTTTACGGAATTTGCGGGCGATAGCGTGCAGTACCACGATTCCGGCTGTGTAACTTTCGCTATTCTCGGTACAGAGGCAAAGCAGGAAGACAAGCTTGCTTTCGACCCCGACAGAGTTAAACGCCGCAAAATATATGCGGAGGTTTGCGAAACCTTTTCCGATTATAATGTGTTTGTGGGCGGTTCTTCCTCTTTCGATATGGCGCCGCGCCCCTTTAACAAATTCTACGCTATTAAAAAATATTGCGAAGAACGCGGCATAGACCTTTCCGAGGTTGCTTTTGTGGGCGACGACTATGGCCCCGGCGGCAACGACGAATCCGTTTACCTTTCCCCCATCAAGTTCATCACTATCGACGATTACCGCACGTTCCCCGAAGTTATCAAAAACGCGGGCTTGCTCGACTGAGTTATATAAAATAAAAACGGTGCCTTCTCTCTGCATTCTTAGCGGAGAATTGGCAGTCAAAAATTTCGGCAGAGAACTTGTTTTCTCTGCCGATTTGTGTTATAATGGCTGTAGCGTAAAAGCCTCCCTCCGAGAGGGAGGGGGACCGCGTTAGCGGTGGAAGGAGCCTGCGTCACTTTAGGTTTGGATAAAATTTATTGTATCGCACTCTCCCTCAGTCAGCTTTGCTGACAGCTCCCTCCCGGAGGGAGCCTATTGAAGCGTTCGTACAGCTTTAGGGGTATGGGCTTTGCCCGAAGCATTTGTAATACAAATGCGAAACTGGCGATAAAACAGAACTGTAAATAAGAATTTGACAAACTGTCCGACATTACAAATATAGGAACTAAAATAAGTACACATAGTATAGGAGATTTGCGAAAATATGAAAGATAGCAAAAA
>JAFTLJ010000002.1 GCA_017456005.1 Clostridia bacterium
GAAACAAAGAAGAAAAACGAAGACACCACGGAAATCGTGGAGTAAACATACGCGCAGAGGTGACAAAAAATGAACAAAACCAACTTGATTTTTGCAAATGAATACGAAAATCTCAACGATGCCTGCAAGCTCAAATTCGATTCCGAGGATGGCGTTGCGGCTTACCTTGCGGAAATGGATAAGCCCTCCGACTACAAAGAAAAAGTAGGCGGTTGGGAAGAAGATTACCACACGCTCGGCAAATGCATGCATATCTACAATGTGGTAGAGCTCGGCGGCGCAAAGCTTCGCAAAGCGCAGTGCACAAAGCAGGATATTGCTTGGGTTAAAAAATTCACGGAAAGAATCGAAAAAGGCACAGACCCGCTTGCAAAGCTTGCAAAATGCGAGGAAACGGCGAGAAAAATTCGTGAAACCATAGAAAAAGCCAAACCCGCTATTAAAAATATCGCTATCGGTTGCGGTGTAACCCTCGCTCTCACGGCTATTTTTAACAGCAACAAAAAGAAAAAGAAATAAAAAAGTTGCCTTCGGCAACTATAAAATGCCCGAAAATCGGGCATTTTTGCATAAGGGAAACTTTTTTGAACAAGCAATTTAAAATCGCACCCTTACGGGTGCGATTTTTTAACTTATTTCTTTTCAGCGTCTTTGAATTCTTTTGTTTTAGCCGCTTTTTCGTTGAGTTCCTCGGGGTCGTGGAAGGTGGGCACAACAGCTTTTATAGCTGCCTTCACCTTTTCGGAACCGAGCTCGTTCTCTGCCGCCGTAACAGCATCTGTGAGAACTTTTATCTTGCCGTCTACTTCTTCTCTTGCAAGAGGAGCATCTTTTTCAACGAATATCATATTGTTATCCGTTTTTGTGAGCTCTTCCGTTTTGATAAGAAGTTCTTCGTAAAGCTTTTCGCCAGGGCGAAGACCGATTTCCTGAATTTCGATATCTGTGCCGGGGCGGAAACCGGAAAGCTTGATCATGTTAACCGCAAGGTCGTAGATCTTGATCGGTTTGCCCATATCGAGCACGAAAAGCTCGCCCTTTTTCGCCATAGCGCCCGCCTGCATAACAAGCTGGCTTGCTTCGGGAATAGTCATAAAGTAACGAATGATTCTGAAGTCTGTAATCGTGATGGGGCCGCCCTGCGCTATCTGGCGCTTGAAGAGCGGAATAACGCTGCCGTTGGAGCCGAGCACGTTGCCGAAGCGAACCGCCGCAAACGTTGTCTTGCTGTCCACTCTGCACTGCACTACCATTTCGCACATACGCTTGGAAGCGCCCATAATGTTCGTGGGGTTAACAGCTTTGTCTGTGGAAATGAGAACGAATTTTTCTACGCCGTATTTTTCAGCCATATCAGCCGTGTTGTACGTACCGAGAACATTGTTCTTGATTGCTTCGCAGCCGCTATGCTCCATAAGGGGCACGTGCTTGTGCGCCGCCGCATGGAAAACGAGCTGCGGGCGATAGTTTGCGAATATAGCATCGAGGCGTTTTCTGTCGCGCACAGAAGCTATCTCTACGGAAAGGTCGAGCTTGTCGCCATATTTACGGATAAGCTCCTGCTGAATGTCGTACGCGTTGTTTTCGTAGATATCGAGAATAATAAGCTTTTTAGGCTTGCATTTTGCGATCTGACGGCAAAGCTCGCTGCCTATGGAGCCGCCGCCGCCTGTTACGAGAACGGTCTTGCCGGAGTAAAATTCAAATTCTTTTCTGCCGTTGATATCGAGGGGTTTGCGGAAAAGCAGATCTTCGATTTCAAATTCACGAATGATGCGTTTTTTCTTGCCGTCTACCTCTTCCGTATCGTCGTGCACGGGGGAATCGTATATTTTAACCTTGCAGCCAAGAGCACTGTAAAATTCGTGGATTCTCTTGATCTCTTCGATGGGAAGACCTACAATGGCAATGATAATATTGGAAATATCATATTTTTTAAGCATTGCTTCCGCATTTTCTTCTGCATAAACGTGCAAGCCTGCAATAGTGCCGCCTATTTTGCTTTCGTCCTTATCGAAATAAAGAACGGGGCGATATGCGGAATTGGGGTTGGACTTAAGCTCGTTTGCAAGGTATGCGCCGAGCTGACCTGCGCCTACGATAGCGGCGTTTATTTGCTGCTCGTAGTGAACGCGGAGGTTGTATCTTCTCTTATATATAAGTCGGTAAACGAAGCGTGCGGAAAGCGCCATAAGTGCGCTGAGAGAAGCGATGGAAACGAAGAACCAGATACCTATATGGTAGCCGCTTATGTAAGAAATAGTTACGGAAACTATGCCCGCACACATATCCGCAAGCACCAAGCGAAGGTACGCGCCCGTGCTGGTATAGCGCCAAACGTAGTTGTATACGCCCCACAAAATGCGGAACACCACAGTTGTGAGAAGCAGGAGAACGGAATTATATAAAAATGTCGGGATATCGAGCCTACTTACGCTCGTACCTTCTGTTGCTATGTAGTGGGTTGCAATATAATATGCCACATCCAAGCCAACAAAGCACAGAACGTCGAATATAAATAGCACGACTCTTCTGTAACTGCCCTTGACAGTATTTTTGATGTTCATTTTGACCTCCGCATAGAATTTTAAAAAGATTATGATTTTGGGACTTGCTGTTAAATTTTACTCATAAAATGCTCAAATTATGAATGATACGAAAAACGCCAAAATTCGTTTATATTCATTATACTACACTTTTATAAAATTTGCAACCTATATCGACAAAATTCTGCGCGAAGTAAATTTTATTTTCTTGCTTTTTTAGTAATATATGTTAACATACAAACATATTGGTTTTTTCTGTAAGGCAAAAAGCGCGGGGCATTTTTTGCCCCGCTATACATAGCTCAAACGAGCATTTCGTGCAACTCCAGCCCGTGAAATGCTCGGTTTACTGCACAACCCAAAAGACGCGAAAGCTTCGCTATCTGCGCATCTATTTCCTTCGGGCATACAAAAAATCCGCTGTGCTTCTGTTTCTCTCCGCCGCAAAGCGCACCGGCATCTATAACCGTGGGCACGCCGATGGCAACTACGGGCACACCGATGCTCTCTGCGTCTATGGCACGCACAGCGTTGCCTACCCCCGAACCGGGAGAAATGCCCGCAGAGCATATCTGCACGGTTTTGCAAAGCCGTGCAGCACTTTGCGCCGCGAGCGCATCTACAGCCAGCACAATATCCGGGTGGGCTATTTCCGCCGCCGCGCGCACTATTCCCGCCGCGTCGAAGCCTGTGTCCGCCCCCACACCCGGTGCAACGGCACAAATATCAAAAAGGGCGCTGCGACCGAAAATTTCAGGCTCTCTCTCTCGCAGGCCGCGCGTTACCAAAACATGCGAAAGCGCCTGCGGCCCCAGCGCATCGGGTGTCATTTTTGCGTTGCCGATTCCGCAAACAAGCAGGCTTTTCGGCGCCTCCACAAGAGTTTTGCAAACAGATACAAGCTCTTGCGCGCAGGCTTCGCAAAGATGTGCAAATCCTTTAAAATCCATAAGCATTATATCCTGAAAGCAGAGTGTCACATACTTTCCCTTATGCCTGCCAACGGCACGCTCGCCCGCTTCGTTTGCAATATCTATTTCAGAAATATCAATATCGCCGTTTTTTCGCTCGCTGTACACCACACCATCTATTTCTCCGCTGTGCGATGTCACATATTTTTCCATATATTCGCTCCTTGCCTCTACGGCAAGGTCTGTTCTGCTTCCCTTCATAAAAAACTCCTTTTTGGTTTATTGTGCCCCACAAAAAAGAAAAAATCCCGTGAAAGCGGGATTTTTTAACTTATTTCTTTCTTGATTTATATTCGTCCTCATCGGTAACGTATTCGCCGCCGTCGTAATATTCGCCGTCGTCCTCGCCATATCCGCCGGGTTTGCCGCGGCGTGGGCTGTCGTCATCATCGTCATCGCCGTCGTCGCTCGCTTCACCGTTTTCTTTATAATAGGGGTCTATCATAAACTTTTTCATGTTCGGGTACGCCACGTAAGTCGCCATAAAAGAGCATATACCGAAATCTAAAATGAGCACGAGTATTACGCCGAGAGGAGTGTAGAATGCCGCAAAAAGCATAGTTATAAATACAACGAGCGCCATTCCTATGAAGGCAAGCAGGTTTTTGCCTATACAAAGTATCGAGAAAATGAAGCTGTTTTTCAAAATTTTGAAAAAGCCCATATCGAACGTTACCATTATCATATACATATAGAAGCGCATAAACATATACACCATAAAAGTAACGAGCGAGCAGAAAAACATTATATACAGCGTGTTGTAGTTGAGCCAATAGAAATATATCGCGTATGCGTTGAGGAAAAGCACGAGCGCATCGAAAATTCCCATGGGAACAGCTATTTTCCAGTTCTTTTTCATCGTGCCGAAGAAATCTACACCCCAGAAAATGGGTTCACACTTTACAGTGTTTCGCATAATATACGCGCAGGATGCGTTTACAAGCCCAAAAGTAACGAGTATAAGCAAGGAAAGCCCGTAAAGTATCTTTACGCCTATATTGTCTATTGAAATATCTACCGGGAAGCTTTCAAAAAGCCCGTGTATACCCGAAAGCGGCAGAAAAGCCGCTGCATCGCCGCCTGCCGTACCCATACCGTATATAAGCGGATACATTTCGCTTATGGGCTTCATCGCCTGGCGGCTGAAATTGCCGCTGACAGCGAGTATAAAGAAAAATATCGGGAAGTTACCCACTATGTAAAGCAGATTTATTCTTATAATATCGCCCCATTTGCGCCCGAAAAGCTTAAAAAAATTCTTGAAATTGTAGTTTTTTATAACTTCGCTTTTCTTTACGCCCTTGCCGTTGCGGTCGTACATCCAGGAAAACAGGGTTCTTCTTTTTTTCTGTTTTCCGCCATTATTGTTTTCGCCGTTCAAAATATATTCCTCCAAAAATTTATTCTTCGTCATCTGCCGCGAGGTCATCGCTCCAGCTTTCGGCAAGATAGTTCATATTTCCCGAAAGAAGAGCCATTATGCCGCGATATATAAACTCGCTGCGCTCGTCGAAATTTATGCGCATGCGCTCTGCTTGGCGTTTGGATTCCAGCAAAAGCTTTGTTTCCAGCGCCGCGCCGCCTGTGCCGCCGATAGTGCAGGTCAGCATGTATTTACCGCCCTCACATTCTTCTATATGGGAGTGCGCGGTAAGCCCACGCGCCTTAAACGAAATGAGCTGAAGCGCGGAACGCACGGCATGGTCGAGTATTTCGGGCAAAATTCTGTCTTTCATCATTTCTGCCGTATCTCTTCCCTTTCGCGTGAGGCGCACAAGCTCCTCGCCGCCCTCGCCCTTTGTCATTTCAAGCGCTTTTATATCGAGAAGCTCGTAAAACTCCTCTACGAAATCAAACTGCTGTACAAATTCATCCTGTACGCAAATATCGTGCAGTGTTACGTAATCCAGCGGTCTTTCTATCTGCATAAGCAAATAAAGTATGAAAATTTTTATATCCGATTTTTCGGTAAGACGCAGTGCCATACGCTACCCTCCGAAGTTAAATTCATAACGTGATAAAATAAGTTTAACATACTTTTCGCAAAAAGTATATACAAGAAGCAAAAATATTTCGTTTTTTTATAATTTTTATTGTAAATTATAGAAAGCCAAAGCTTTCGCTTTGGCTTTCCGTTTTATTTCTTCCAATCAAGCTCTTCGCCCGCTGTCGCATCGTATACGGCTTTAAGCTCGCCGGCAATAGCTGCCGCATCGGTTTTGTAGAGTGCGTTTATATATATTTCGCCCTCTCCATACAGGCTTACCGTGGTTCCGTCGGAAAGTCTTATGCGCGCAAGCACCTGTTTTGATATAGCCTCCGCGCCATCGTTTTCTTCCGCAATGGTTTTCGGCGCGTTATTTACAGCGGAAATTATTTTCTCTATATCCTCTGCATCAGTGATAACTTTATACTTAAAAGCCACCGTACCGTCTGTTTCCTGCGGCATAGCAAGCAATATCCGTTCGTTTTCCGCGAGAACTGGAGGTACAGGCTTTTCTCCGCACGCGCAAAGCAAAACAAGCAGGCAAACCGAAAGCAAAACAGCAAATATTTTTTTCATAAAGAACACCTCACGCATTTGCATCATAAACAACTGCACAACTGTTAATATAAAGTAAATTAAGCATAATATTATTTGAGCCATACCCATTGTTCACATACGCATAATATTGTCCACCACTAATGTCTTGAAGCAATCCATGGATGATATAAAAATGACCACCATACCCACTCGCATCATAAAAAATAACTATGATAGGGTAATCAAGTTCAATTATCTGTCTTAAAGCGGTAAAAATTTGTCCTGTTGGGTATGAAGTTGATGTATTCAACGGAAAACTATCTTTTATAACTCTGTAATACATATTTCTAGATATAAAATAGTTATTAAGACCCGTTCTAATTTCACTAACAGTCACTCCTCCAACAGAAGGTGTACCATGTATAAATGGTATTAAATGATCAATCAATTTCACTCCTGTAGCATCATCTAATTCATCAGGAATAATATTGGCATTTCTATAATCATCTAAATAATGTAGCACAATAGCTGATGCCGTAGATGCACAATGAACGTTGCCTAGATTATACGAAATAGTTTGCAATGGATGATCCAAATCATAACGCATTGTTATCGAACGTGTTGATGTAGAATTGAGTTGTGTTGTAAATTGATTTGAAAATGAAATATTTTCAAAAGATATAATATTGTTCAATACTTGGACATAATCTACTGTTGTATTATTATAAATATTCATAAAGTCCGTTTTATTTTTTACATAGTAGTTAAACGGTCCACCATAATATATTTTTTTATTAAAATTATCGTTAAATATATCATATGTGGCATTAGGTTCAAAATGTGCCTCAATTATCGTTCCATTCAAATCTGTAATAGCATAACTTTGAGATGAAAGCAAAAAACAATATCCTATAATTTCATCATCAATATTATATAAGGGTTTTGATGAATTTATTTTATTATCTAAATTCAAAACATTTTTAATATATGTTAAAAAATTATAGTATGCAACATTTTCAGACTTTTCTAAATTTATCGATGTATTTATCGCCAATATATTTGATGAAAATAAAAGAGTTAATATAAGAATTAGTACTATAATTTTTTTCATTTTATTTAACATAATAGCCTCCTACAAGATATAATTCATTTATAATTTAATGTATAAAAAATAAGCCATTGGAAACACCCCCTTAAAACATACAATCTTTATAATTTTATTTTACCATATTCACAAAAAAATCAATACACCTTGTTAAAATTTGGCGTTTTAAACAAAATCGCCGTTTTCACATACCGCATAACACATATATAATATACATTATTTATCCACCACATACAAAAAGCAAAAACAGCCCGACGGGCTGTTTTTGACTTTTTATTTCAAAATTATTTCTTTGCTTCGCGGATACCGTCTACGTAAGTATGGATTTTCTTAACGGGGTTAAGTATTTCGCTCATAGTTTCGTCGCGGTTGAGGCGATCGATGATATGCGCAACGTATTTGCACATATCAACCTCTGCATACCAGGGCTTGCCGATAATTTCGGGGGAACGGTAGTTGAGGTTTGTGGTGAATATCTTATCGAAGGAGCCTCTCGCATATGCGGCGTCAAGCTTTTCGCAGCCGTTGCAGAAAAGGCCGAACGTAGCAAATACAAAAATGCGTCTTGCGCCCATTTCCTTGAGCTTTTCGGCAACGTCGATAACGCTGTCGCCGGAGGAGATCATATCGTCTACAACGATAACGTCCTTACCCTTAACGGATTTGCCGAGGAATTCGTGTGCTTCTATAGGGTTTCTGCCGTCTACGATAATAGTATAGTTGCGGCGTTTGTAGAACATACCGAGCTCTACGCCGAGAACGGAGGAGTAGTACATTGCTCTGCTCATACCGCCTTCGTCGGGGGAAATGATCATCGTTGTTTCGGGATCGAATGTGATATCGGGATATTCGCGAACGAGAGCCTTGAGCATCTGATAAGACGTGCGAACGTTATCGAAGCCGCTTCTCGGAATAGCGTTCTGAACACGGGGGTCGTGAGCGTCGAACGTGATGATGTTCGTAACGCCCATACTAACAAGCTCCTGGAGCGCTACGGCGCAGTCGAGCGATTCACGCGCGCTTCTCTTGTGCTGTCTGCCCTCGTAAAGCATGGGCATAATAACGGAAACACGGCGGGATTTACCGGCGATAGCACAGATCATACGCTTAAGATCCTGGAAATGATCGTCGGGGCTCATAGGAACAAGCTGACCGTACATTTTGTATTTTACGCCGTAGTTAAAAACGTCTGCATAAATATATGTGTCGTGGCCGCGGAGCGTTTCAAGGATAATACCCTTGCCTTCGCCCGTGCCGAAACGGGGGCAATCTGCCTTTACAATATAAGTTTCATCCTGGTCACCGCGCCATTCATGAATATAGTTATCAACTTCGGCAAGGAAATCTTCGCTTCCTTTCATGCCGATGACGCTTAATTTCCCGAAATATTTAGAGTCCATAAAAAGTCCTTTCAATTTTAACGTTTATTTCTTACTTTTAAAGTTTAAAAACCGTTTCGATTTCTTTAACTTCTTCTTCGTTGATTTTTACCACTTCGCCTGTGATGCTCTTGGCCTGTATAAGCGATTTTGCGCTGTATTCCATAACCTCCAGCCTGTCGAAAGCGTTTGCAAGCGAGCTGCCCGCAGCAATGGCGCAGTCGCTTTCAATTATCGCAACGGGGTTCTTCATAGAAAATTCACGCGCCAAAAGTTTGGGTTGCATAAAGGTAGAACCGAAGGGGAATTTTCTTACCGTTTTGAGCGCTATATAGCTTTCGGGAATAAGACGTGCGTCAAATTCGTTATCCGTAACGGCGAAAGCCATAAGGTGCGGCGGATGTGCGATTATAATAGAGTTGATATCGGGGTGTTGCTCGTACATATACATATGGAATTTAACAGAGCGAGAGGGGCTTTTGCCCGCTTCGCATTCCCCGTTTTTTATAAGCACGAGGTCCTCGGGCTCGAGGTAAGCTCTATCCTTGCCGTTTGGGGTTATCACAAAAGAGCCGTCGGAAAGCCTGCAAGAGAACGTGCCCTGCTCGCTTGTGAAGAGCTGCTCGCCGTATGCGCGTTTAATAAGGGTGCACATATCTCTGCGCACAGCCTGCTCTTCGCTTGTACGAACCTCCACGTTGAACGAGGCAAGCTCGGGAGCTGTTTTCTGCTTGAACACTTCCAGATGTTTGGCAGATATCGTCTGCACTTTGCCGCCGAGCGTGCCCGCATTGATTTCAAGACGAGCAAGGTAATCGAGAGTTTCAAAGCTCATAAAAGCGGCGAAAAGGTCTTTTGCGCCCACAACCACACCGTGGTTTTCGAGCAATACGGTATTAACGCCCTTTTCAAACTCGCGCGAGATATTTTCTCCGAGCTTTGCGCTGCCCGGGCAAGCATACGGTGCTATGGCAATATCGCCGCAGAGTATGCGTGCATCCGGAATAATAGCCGTATTGGGGCTTTTGCGGAGCAAGCTGAACGCAACGAGCGCGGGCGGATGCGCGTGGAGCACAGCGCCGAGGTCGGGGCGTTTTTTGTATATGCCCAAATGGAAGGGATATTCCACAGAAGGCTTATGAATACCGATAATTGTGCCGTCGGGCTTTATCTGCATAATGTCTTCTCTGCGAAGGCTGCCTTTGTCTACGCCGCTGGGGCTTATCCAAACGGTGCCTTCGCTGTCTTTAACGGAAAGGTTGCCGCCCGTCATCGTTGTCATACCGTAGTAATAAAGGCGGTTCATTATGGTAACTATCTGGTCGGCGGGGTGAAGCATACTGAAATTCATATAATCACCTTCCTTATATTTTTCGTTTTTTGAAATTTATCTTTTAGAGAGAACTTCTTCCTCGTATTTTTTAACTTCAGCGAACCAAGCGTGGTTTGCTGGAACGCCGCATTCTTCGCAGTATTTTGCCCAAACGTCTTCAAAAGGAAGCATCTTCATATCTTCCTGCATAACCATGAGCTCTGTGAAGTTGGATTCATCCTGGAGCTTTTTGAGCATCGCGTTGGGCGTGCAGAGCGCTGTAAGAAGAGCTTTCTGCCAGCTTCTGAAACCTACTGTCCAAGCGGAAATTCTGTTTATGCTTGCATCGAAATAGTCGAGCGCCATATAAACTCTGTCGAGTGCGTCGCAGCGAACGATCTCTTTTGCCATTTCCTTTGTTTCGTCGTCGAGAAGAAGAACGTGGTCGCTATCCCAGCGAACGCCGCGCGTGATATGGAGCGCGATCTCGGGGAAGAAGCAGAGGAGCGCGGGGATCTTATCGGAAACTACTTCTGTGGGATGATAGTGGCCGTTGTCCATAAGGGGCAAGCATTTATCCTTGTGCATAGCAGCCATGCTGAGTGTAAACTCTGCGCTGCCCGCCGTGTAGGATTCCACGCCAATACCGAACACCTTGGATTCTACACAGGGTTTAACCTTTGCAAAATCGAAAGGCTCGGAAAGGATTTCTTCGATAGATTCTTTATATCTCATTCTGGGGCCCATTCTGTCTGCGGGAACGTCTTTGAAGCCGTCGCCCGTCCATATGTTCATAACACAGGGCACACCTGTTTCTTCTGCAAAGTAAGTAGCAATGCGGATGCACGCTTTACCATGCTCGATCCAGAATTTTCTTACGTCAGCGTCGGGGTGGGAAAGTGTAAGGCCGTCTTTCTGCATGGGGTGAGAGAAGAATGTGGGGTTGAAGTCTATACCCATATTTCTTTCTTTTGCAAATTCAACCCATTTTTTAAAGTGCTTGGGTTCGAGCTTATCTCTGTCTACCCATTCGCCTTCTTCAAAAATAGCGTAGCAAGCGTGAACGTTGAGCTTTTTCGCGCCGGGGCAAAGGGAAATAACCTTGTCCATATCGGCAAGCAGCTGTTCGGGTGTGGTAGCCTTGCCGGGGTAGTTGCCCGTTGTCTGGATACCGCCTGTAAGGCCGCCTTCGTTATCGAAACCGATAACGTCGTCGCCCTGCCAGCAATGGAGGGAAACGGGAATGTTTTTGAGCTTTGCGATAGCCGCGTCTGTGTCTACACCGTAAGCGGCAAAGATCTCTTTTGCAGATTCATATCTTGTGTTCATTTTGCATTCTCCTTAAAGATTTTATATATTTCGTAAAATTTATTACTTTTCTTATACGGGAGGAGCAAGCCCCTCCCCTACGAATGGTTTACCGTTTTGCGCTCTATCAAATAAGCTTTTTGAACTTTTCGTAAGCTTCGTCCCATTCGTCTTTGTTTGCTTCGGGATAGAATTCTTCGATTTCAAAGGAATTTGCGATAATTTCTCGCGCTTCGTGAAGGTCTTTTACTTCGCCGCTTGCGATAGCCTGCGCCGCGATGTTACCGAGCGCCGTTGCTTCTACAGGGCCTGTGAATACAGGTCTGCCGCAAGCATTCGCTGCGAGCTGGGAAAGGAGCTTATCCTGTGTACCGCCGCCCACGATGTTGATAGCGGGCATACGTTCGCCTACCATTTCGTCTATCTTTTCAACAGTCCATCTGTATCTCATTGCCAAGCTCTGGCTTATGCAGCGAACGATCTCGCCTGTTGTTTCCGGAATGGGCTGGTTTGTTTCTGCGCAGTATTCGCGTATTCTCTTCGGAATGTTGCCGGGAACACCGAAACGGGGGTCGTCGGGGTCGATGAAGCTCTGCAAGGGTTTTGCCGCCTTGCCCATTTCAACGAGCTCGCCAAAGCCGTACGTAGTGCCCTCGCGGATCCACTGTCTGCGGGATTCCTGAAGCACCCAAAGGCCCGTGATGTTTTTGGAGAAGCGGAACGTACCCTCGTAGCCGCCCTCGTTTGTAAAGTTGTAAGCAGAGGATTTTTCGCTTATCTGCGGTGCTTTTGTTTCCGTACCCATAATGGACCATGTGCCGGAGCTTATCCAGATGAACTTATCGCTCTTTGCAGGAACTGCTACAACTGCGGAAGCTGTGTCGTGTGCGCCAACGGAAATAACCGTGGGGTCGATGCCGCCGCATTCCTCTTTAACGTCGGCGCGGAGCTTGCCGCAAACCGTGCCGGGTTCAACGATATCAGAGAAAATGTGCTTCGGCAGGCCGAATTTTTCGATAATTTCGGAAGACCAGTTTCTCGCGCGTGCATCGAGGAGCTGGGATGTGGAAGCTATTGTGTATTCCGTCTGCTTCTTGCCTGTGAGGAAGTAATTGAGCAGGTCGGGCACGAAAAGCATATCCTTTGCGATGCCGAGGAGCTCGGGGTTTTCCTTTTGGAGCGCCAAAAGCTGGTAGAGGGAGTTGAAATCCATCACCTGAATACCCGTAATATCGTAAAGCTTTTCGCGCGGGAAGGTTTTGAAAGCCTCTTCGGGCACACCTACAGTTCTCGTATCTCTGTAGTGTACGGGGTTTGCAAGAAGTCTGCCATCCTTACCGAGCAAGCCGAAGTCAACGCCCCATGTGTCGATACCGATGGAAGCGATGTCTTTATCTTCGGAAAGTGCACAGTTGCGTATGGACTGCTTGATTTCGTGGAAGATACGCAAAATATCCCACGTGAACTGACCCGCCGCCATTGTGGGGTCGTTCGTGAAACGGTGGTTTTCCGCCAAAGCGAATTTTTCGCCGTCGAATGTACCAACGATGCCGCGGCCGCTGGATGCGCCGAGGTCGATGGCGAGCATTTTGAGTTTTTTCATTTTTCTCTCCCTTCCGCACCTTTATTTCAAAGAAAGGTACGCCAAAGAACTCTACTCGGTAAAGCTCTCTTTTTTATTTATGTTCTTATTTTTAGTTACTGTATTTTTGCACTCTGCATTCTGCATTCTGCATTTATCTCAGCTCCGCGATGGAAACACCTGTATCGCCCTCGCCCCATTCGCCTATGCGTACGGAAAGCACGCGGGTGTCGCTCTTTAGGTATTCCGTCACACGGCGGCGCAACACGCCCGTGCCCTTGCCGTGTACGATGCGTATGGTTTTCACACCCACGCGCAGAGCGTCGTCGATATATTTATCTACCATTTCGCACGCCTCATCGCCGTATTTTCCTCGCAGGTCAAGCTGCGGCGCAAACGAGGTTACCGCGCGCTCCTGATAAAGCGAAATCGTCTTTTTCTTTTCTTTTTCCTTGCAGATTACCGTCTTGCCGTCTATAAGCATAAGGCGAGAGGAATTCATCTTCATTGTGGCGTTGCCGACCTTCACCATGACGTTGCCCTTTTTATCCGGGGCGGATATGACCTCGCCTTTTTTGTTGAGGTCTACTACAATTACGCCGTCGCCCGCGCGAAGCTCGCGTGGGAGCTTGTAATCGCCCATTTCCGTTTTGAAAACGGGGTCTATTTCGTCCGTATTGTCTTTGAGGTGCGCACGAATGGCTTTTCGCGTTTCCTCCAGTGTTTGCGCAAGGTTTTCTTTATCCTTCTGCTTTTTCGCCTTTTCAAGCTCAGCAAAGATAAATTCGCTGGTGGCTTTTGCCGCCTCCACCATTCTGCGCGCCTGTTCACGCGCTTTTTCCAGCTCTTTTTGCGCCTCGGCAAGCTTTTTCTCCGCCTCGGCGTCGCTTTCGCTCTTCTTCGCTGTCATTTCGGTCAGCAAAATATCGGCATCGGCGCGGCTTTTTTCCATTTTTATACGTTCGCTTTCGAGTTTGTCTATAACGCGCTCGAAGCGTTTATCCTCGCCCGAAACGAAGCGTTCCGCCCGTGCGAGTATATTTTCGGGCAAACCGAGCTTGCCGGAAATAGCAAATGCGTTTGATTTACCGGGGGTGCCTATTATCAGCTTATACGTGGGGCGAAGTGTTTCCACATCGAACTCGCAGGAGGCGTTGCAAACGCCTTCCGTATCCATAGCAAAGGATTTAAGCTCTACGTAGTGTGTGGTAGCCGCCACGAGCGCGTGCTTTTCGCGCATATTTTCGATGATAGCCATAGCGAGCGCCGCGCCCTCTATAGGGTCTGTGCCCGCACCGAGCTCGTCGAAAAGCACGAGCGAACGCTCGGTTACTCTTTCTATTATATTTACAATCTTCACCATATGGGAAGAGAAAGTGGAAAGCGATTGTTCTATGCTTTGTTCATCGCCTATGTCGGCGAGTATCTCATCGAAGATACACATAACAGAGCCTTCGTTTGCAGGTATATGCAAGCCTGCCTGTGTCATAAGCGCGAAAAGGCCGAGTGTTTTAAGCGTTACCGTTTTACCGCCCGTGTTTGGGCCGGTTATAATAAGCGTATCGAAATCCTTACCCAGGCTCACGGTAACGGGCACGACCGTTTCCTTGGCGAGCAAAGGGTGGCGCGCGGAAATAAGGCTTATTTCGCGTCCATCGGAAATTTTCGGGCACATACCGTTGTAGTGGAAGGAAAGCTGTGCCTTGGCAAAAATAAACGCAAGGTCTGTTATAATTTCATAATCGGCTTTTATACCGCCTGCCACGGCGGCAACCTTAGAGGAAAGCAGAGCTATAATGCGCTCTATTTCGTCCTTTTCCTTGCCCTCCAGCACGCGTAGCTCGTTGTTGGCTTCCACAACGCTCATAGGCTCTATAAAAAGTGTGGAGCCGGAGGCAGACGTGTCGTGAACAAGGCCTTTTATTTCGTTTTTATATTCAAGCTTTACAGGTATAACGTATCTGCCGTCGCGCATCGTGATGATGTTTTCCTGCAGGTATTTGGCATACGTTCCGCCTGTAACGTATTTTTGCAGGTTTTCGCGCACGCGGTTTTCCGCAGAGCGCATTTTGCGGCGAATATTGTAGAGCTCGTCGGAGGCTGTGTCCGCCAGCGTTTCGGGGCCGATTACAGAGCTGTTTATCTCGTCCTCGAGTGCTTTCTGCGGCACGAGGCGGTGGAAATAATCGTCCAGCGCCGTTATCTCTTCCCCGTGGGCAAAGCTGTTATATTCCTTCAGCGCGCGCGTGGCGGAAAGCACACGGGCAACCGCAAGAAGCTCTGGCAGAGTGATGGAAGCACCCCTGTCTGCGCGGTCCAGCGCATCTAATATATCGGAAACACCGCCGAAGGGGGGCATGCCCTTTGCCGCAAGAGCGCTGTACGCCGCATCTGTTTCCGCAAGGGTGCGGCGCACCATTACAGCAGAAGCGGTGGGAACAAGCGCGCGTGCCAGCGCCTTTGCGCCCTCTGTAGGCGCAAAATAGGCGAGCTTTTCTCGTATTTTATCAAATTCCAGCGCACGGATCGCGCCTTCAAATTTTGTGTTTTCCATAGTGTTTATCATAATTCATCAATATCAACTGCCTCCACCTCGGGCAAAGGGGGGCGTTTTGCGGGTTCGCGTTTAAGTGGGTCGTAGCTGAACTTGCGGCAAGAGCCGTTTTCCCGAACAAGACCCTTTTTCGCGCAAATAACAAATTCATTCCCGTCTTTATCCGAAGGCGCGGGTGTGCCGTATTCGCAAAACGCGCAAGCACGCTCTATTTCCACATCAAATTTTGCCATATTCACCTCCGAATTGCACAGGGAGAAGCAAATGGGCATAGTTCTCCCTATAATAATAGTTATACATATACAGTATAACTCACTCCAAGCTTTTTTTCCACAGTTTTTTTGAAATTTTTCTTATTTTTTTGAAAAAAATCGCAATATTTTCAAAAAAAGCGCCAAAACCATAGCGCAAAACGCGCAAACAGCGGCAAAATCGAGCACGCTTTGCCATACGGCGGCTACCTTTGCCTGCTCCCGCCCAAAAAACAAAACAGAGGAGTAAGACACGCCAAAGAGGAAAATTCTGCCAAAAATTTGTGCAAGCGCACCGCAAAGCAGAGCCTGCAAGGCTTTGCGTGCCAGGTATTTCCCAAGGCGCACGCCCGTATCGCCCAGAGCGTCTGCCGTTTGCATAAACACGGAAAAGCCGCCGAAGCCCAAAATAAGCCCCCCGAGGAAGCAATCCTCGCCCAAAGCGGAAAGGCGCGCAAAGCCGCAGCTTATTTCGAGCACACCCGAAACAAACGCCGCAAACGCCCCGTCAAGCGGAAAAATATGAAGTATCATCGCAGAAAAAACATAAAAAAACGTCACGAAAGAACATACGGCGAGCGAGGCAAATCCGCTTTCCTTAACAGCCGCGGCAAACGCGGCAAGTGGGCGCACGCCCTTTTCCTCTGCCGCAAGCGCCGTATTCCCTCCCCTGCCGCGCGAAAGAAAAAGCAGAATCAAAGCAGACGTAGTCTGCGCCGCCAAAAGCACCGCACCGAAGCGCACGTCGGAAAACATGCCGCCCACAGTGCCGAGCAGAAACGCGGGCGATGCCGCCGTGGCGAAGGGCAAAATACGCTCTGCCTCCTCCCGTTCCATTTTTCCTGCGGCAAGGTATTCGCCTGCCGCCACAGCCCCTGCAGGGTACCCCGAAAGAAGCCCCAGCAGCACCACAGCCGCGCCGCACGGCGAAACGCGAAAAAAGCGCTCCACCGCCCCGTGGGTCACGCGCGAAAAAATAGCGGCAAAGCCGCATTTTGCCAGTATCTTTGCCGCCGCCATGTAAAGAAAAAGTGCGGGCACCACGCGCCTTATGCAGAGCGAAAGCGCAGAAAAAGCCGCATCTGCCGCCACCTGTGGGCGCAAAACGGCGAAAACCACCGCGCACAAGCAAAGCGCACACAGAAAAATACTTATTACCCTCTCTTTTTTTGTCATTATTTCCACTCCCCTTCACATAAAAATAGATATGCAAAAAAATTTTACGTTATCCGTGCAGGAGGGCAGAAAATGAAAAAACAAAGCAAGCCACGGGCAAAAAAAGAAAAAATCGCGCTTTTTTCGCGTGCGATAGCCGCCACAATGCCGCGAATGACGCTCGAGTGCGCCGAAAGGCACGCTCTGCTTCTGTGCGGCTGCAAAAAAATAGAAGCGTACTCGCCCGAAGAAACGGTAATATCCACCGCCGTGTGCCGCGTGCGCGTGCGCGGAGCTTGCCTGCGGATCTCCTTTACGGGCGACGGCAAAATTTCGCTTTGCGGCACCGTTTCGGCAATAGAATTTGAATAAGGAGCAAAATATGAGCAAGCTTACACGGTTTCTTTTCGGCGCATATACGCTTTGCGTGCCCGCAGAGCGCGTGCGCGACGTTTTCAACGTGCTTATAACAAACAATATCCCCTTCGGCAAAACCGGGGAAAAGGAAGGTAGCTTTTCCTTCTGCCTTTCGCCCAAGGGCTACCGCCGATACAGAAAAATATGCGGCGAAAAATTTCTCTTCGGCGAAAGCGCACGAGAAACAGGCGCCTTTGCCATTCTCTGCCGCTACCGCCTGCGCTTCGGAATGTTCGCAGGGATACTTCTTTTTGCGCTTTCCGTTTTTCTTTCCTCTCTTTTCGTTTGGGATATAAACGTAAGCGGCAACGTAAGTATTACAGAGGCGGAAATTTTTGAAAGGCTAGATGCATACGGCTTTCGGCTCGGTACGTTTATACCGGGTGCCGACACCGACGAGATCTGCGAGCGCATAATTTTAGAGGCAGGAAATATCTCGTTTATGAAAATAAATATGCGCGGCACCGTAGCAAGCGTAGAAATACACGAGCGCAAAGCCGATGCCGCCGCAGAGGAGGACCGCTCGCCCTCTAACCTAGTGGCAAAATACGACGGTCAGATAGAGCGCTTCGAGGTAAGCGGCGGTGTACCCGCCGTGGAATACCTGCAGCCCGTGAAAAAGGGGGAGCTGCTCGTTTCCGGCGCAATAGATTCAAATGCCCTGGGCTACCGCTTGGTGCAGGCGCGCGGAAAGGTTTTTGCGCGCGTAACGCTCACCTTCGAGAGCGTTGTGCCCTTTGAAAACACCGAAAAAACTTATACCGGCAAAGAAATTTCGCAAAAAAGCATAAAATTTTTCTCAAAATCGCTGAATCTTTCAAAAAACACTATCATTCCTTATGAAAAATATGATACAATAGTAGATGAAGAAAAATTATATCTTTTCGGAATTATAGAGTTGCCCATATACCGCGTAACCGTTACTTACAAGGAATATGAGCAAGCGCCGCACCGCCTGACACGAGACCAGGCGTACACACGCGCGCAAAAAGCACTGAGCGAGCAAACGGAAAACGCACTTGCGGAAGCGGAAATACTTTCCCGCAAGACAGTGTTTTCCGAAAACGAAACAGGGCTCAAGCTGTATACGGAAGTATACTGTATTATAGACATAGCCGAAGAGGTAAAGATATCTGCAAATTAACAAAAAACTGCTCGGAGGTATATTTTTATATGAACGAAAGAGTTCTTATGACCGACACAATGGAGCAAACTGCAAATATATTCGGCAATTTCGATATGAACGTCGCTATGATAGAAAAGGCATTCGGTGTAACCGTTACCAACCGCGAATCGCAGACGACGGCGGGCGATGCCATAGTCATACGCGGCGAAGATGGCGAGGGTGTAAACCTCGCCTACGACGTGCTTGAATACCTGAAAGGCGTGGCGGCGCGCGGCAACGAGATAACGGAGCAGACCGTGGAATATATCATCGGCACGGTGCGCGGCGGCGAAAAGCTGGAGCGCTTCGGCGACGACTGCATTTGCGTTACCACACAGGGCAAGCCCATAAAGGCACGCACCGTGGGCCAGAAAAAGTATATAGACCTTATTCGCAAAAACACTATAGTTTTCGGCATCGGCCCGGCGGGCACGGGCAAAACCTTCCTCGCCGTTGCCGCCGCATCAACAGCTTTCCGAAACAAAGAGGTTTCGCGCATTATACTCACCCGCCCCGCCGTGGAGGCAGGCGAAAAGCTCGGCTTTTTGCCCGGCGACCTGCAAATGAAGATCGACCCATATCTGCGCCCGCTATACGACGCGCTTTTCGAGATGTTCGGCGCGGAAACCTACCAAAAGCACATAGAGCGCGGCTCTATAGAAATAGCTCCGCTTGCATATATGCGCGGCAGAACACTGGACGATTCCTTTATTATACTCGATGAAGCGCAGAACACCACGCCCGAACAAATGAAAATGTTCCTTACGCGCCTGGGCTCGGGTAGCCGCGCTATTATAACGGGCGACATAACGCAGGTGGACCTGCCGTTCGGCAAAAAAAGCGGACTTACCGAGGCTATGAAAATACTTCGCGGTATAGACGACATAGCAATACACGAATTTAACGAGCGCGACGTGGTACGCCACAGGCTCGTGCAAAAAATCGTAATAGCATATGACAAATACGAGCGCGAAAACCGCGTGCGCGAGGAAGAAAAGCGCGAAGAAAAGAAATTTAAAATAGTTAAGAGGGACAAATTATGAACGTGACGGTATATTTCACAAACAAGCAGGAAAAGAAAAAGGTCGGCTACCGCGTTCGCTTGTTAATTGAAACGGCGATAGAAAAAACGCTCGCCCACGAGCGCTTCCGCAAGGATGCGGAGGTTTCCGTAAGCTTCGTGGATAACGAGGAGATCCACAAGCTGAACCTCGAATTTCGAGGCAAAGACAAGCCCACAGACGTGCTCTCCTTCCCTATGTGGGAGGATGATGAGCTCGGAGGCGATATCGACCCCGCACTCGGCGCGGTCATGCTTGGCGACATAGTTATTTCCACGGAACGTGCTATGGAGCAGGCAGAAGAATACGGCCACAGCTTCACGCGCGAGGTTTGCTTCCTCGCTGTACATTCCACGCTCCACCTCATCGGCTACGACCACGAAACGAGCGAGGCAGACGAAAAATATATGAACGACACACAAGAAAAAATACTCGCTAAAATGGGCTTGAGAAGAAAATAATCACACTATAAAATATCAAAAAGGAAAATAAAATTATGGAAAAGACAATATTCGCCGCGATAGTCGGCAGACCCAACACAGGCAAATCCACGCTCCTCAACGCTATTTTGGGGCAGAAGGTTGCCATAGTTTCCGCAAAACCGCAGACAACGAGAACGAGAATAACGGGTATTCTCACAAAAGACGAAACGCAGTTCGTATTTCTCGACACACCCGGTATCCACAAGCCGCAGGACAAGCTCGGTTCCTATATGGTACGCGAGGCAAACGGCGCTATAGGCGATGTAGACGCAGTGCTCCTTGTTGTGGAAAGCGGCAACCGCGTAGGCGAGGTTGAAAAAACCATTATGAAAAAGGTAGGCGAAGATACGCCCCTTATACTCGTAATAAACAAAACGGACGTAAGCAACGCCACACAGGTTGCGGAAACCATAATGCGCTTCAGCGCCGAGCGCGAATTTGACGCTGTCGTGCCGATATCCGCAAAAAATAACGAGGGCGTAGAGCATATTATCGCAGAGCTCGGCAAATTTGCAAACGAAAGCCCCTGGTTCTTCCCCGACGACATCGTAACAGACCAGCCCGAGCGCGCAATAGCCGCAGAGATCATACGCGAAAAAATGCTCCGCCTGCTCGCAGAGGAAATACCCCACGGCGTGGCGGTAGTTATCGAATCATTCAAGGAAAGCTCTAAGATCATAAAGATACGCGCGGAAATTTTCTGCGAAAAAGATTCCCACAAGCCCATAATCATCGGCAAACGCGGCGATATGCTCAAAAAAATAGGCTCTATGGCGCGCGAGGATATGGAAAATATCTTCGGCATACAGGTATTTCTCGACCTTTGGGTAAAGGTTAAGGAAAACTGGCGCGAACAGAACGCCGCTATTGCAAACTTCGGCTTCAAAGACGAAAACTAAACAAAAATTTTTAAAATATGAAAGGAGGTTTTACCGTGCTTATAACGGCAAAAGGACTTGTAATACGCGAAACGCCCGTTGGCGAATTCGATAAGATGCTTACGGTGCTTACAGCAGAGCACGGTAAGATTTCCGTTTTTGCGCGCGGCGCAAAAAGAATGAAAAGCCCCTATTTCGTTTCCACGCATATGTTTTGCTATTCGGAATTTGTGCTGAGAAAGACAACGGATATTTTCTATATAAACGATTGCTCGCTCATAGATGGCTTTTTCGACCTGCGCTCAACGCTGGAGGGCAGTGCTCTGGCAAGCTATATCGCAGACGTGGCACGCGATATTTCCACAGAGAATACCGACGAAACAAAACTCCTGCGCCTAACACTCAACTGCCTTTTCGCGATAGCGAAGGGCAAAAAGCCCCTGCCGCTTATAAAAGCCGTGTTCGAGCTTCGCGCAGTTTGCTACGCCGGCTTTTTGCCGCGCCTTTCCGGCTGCGACGTGTGCGGAAGAGCGCCTCTGCCAACGTATTTTTTCGATATTGCGGCGGGTGTGTTCCTATGCGAGGAATGTTACCACGCGCGCGCAAAGCTGCTTGAAGAGGAAGCCGGCAAAATAAACGAGGCGGAAAGCATATATGCCGCCGCGCACACAATAGTGCAAATTTCACCCGGCGTTTTCGCCGCTGTTATATACGCGCTGTCTTCCCCACCCGAAAAAATCTTCTCCTTTACGCTCGCAGATGACGCCATGCACGATTTTTCCGCGCTTTGCGAAAAATACTTACTTTGCCACCTGGAGCGCGATTTCAAAACGCTGGAATTCTATCATACGATTGTTACATAAAAAAATCACGTTTTTTGTCGACGAAACACCTATTTTGCCTATAGAAATTATTGACAATGAACTTTTTATATGCTAAAATATATATGTAAATATATTTTACCTTAAAGAAAGGAGTTCAATATTATGACAAGAAAAAACGCAAATAAAATAACAACCATACTTTCCGTAGCTCTGCTCGCTATCTCTCTTGCCGCTATCACAGTCGGCATTATCGAAGCGGTTATGAAAACGGGCGGTGTGCTCGTCACGGTTTCTTTGGTAGCTTTAATAATAAATGCCGTGCTTATAGTAGCCCTCCCCACATTTGTAATAGCTACGAGAAACGCAAAAGACGAAGTAGTTGCAGCAACCCCCGCCCCTGCAGAGGAAGCACCTGCAGAAGAGCCTGCTATGGAAGAGGAAACGATACTTCTCGTGGAAAACGTAGACGAAGAAGCACTCGCAGAGGCTGTTGCGGCCCCCACGGTAGAACTTACACGAATCGACTACATAGATGAAGAAGACGAAGAGTATGAAGACGGCGTAGAGGTTATCTCTGTTGTTTGGCCCGAAAGAGCGCACAAAAACAAGCTCTACCGCTACAGCCCCAACGGTCAGAAGTTCACAGCTGACGATCACGTTCTTGTGCCCACAAAAGATGCTGCGCAAAACAAAGAAGTTATCCGCAAAGCAACCGTTGTTCACGGCAACCACAAAATCGACCCCGAGCATCTTAACTACCCGCTCAAAAACATCATCGGTATCGTAAAAGCAAAAGAAGAAGCTAAAAAATAATTTTATTTAAAATTTATCCCCCATTCCCGAAAAACGAGAATGGGGGATTTTTTTAGTTAAAATTTGCTTTTATATATGCTTTAAGTTCGTCGCAGTTTTCAATGTCATACATTGCAAAGGGCGCATCGGAAACGCGCATATCGCAGGTGTTTTTTGCCTTCTGTGCTTCGCTCTGAGTTATTTTGAAATCTTCCGCTTTCAAAGCCTCAAATGTGTAGCCTTGACCGTTGCCGTTGTTCACAAGAAACAAAACGTTTCCTCTGAAAAATATTTTCCAATACGTCTTTTTCACAAGCAAAAGAACTATAAAAAATACTGCAAGCAAGATCGCCTCAAAGAATATCCACGTTGCAAGTGCAATAGTTAAGCCGAAAAATGCAAGCGCAAACATAAGTGCAAAAACGCAAATTATCGTGATAACGTTCTTTTTCGGGCTTGAACGGGTAGAAAATTCATGCATTACTTCAATCCTCATAGTTGAAGTATGCGATCTCGGGTCTTACATCGGGGTTTTCGAGCACGATCTCGCAGTTTTCCACGCGGAAATTCTTTGCATATTTAACCGTGAATGCGTGGCCAACGGAAGAACCGTGGCGGTCGTATTCGGGATAACGTGCGTCAATAACCTTGGGCTCTGCCGGGATCTCTGTCGCGCCGCCGGGAAGCACGAAGTAGCAATCCTTGAACGTCACGTTCTCGATTCTCGCGTGGTCATACTGACCAATCGCCATAACCTCGCGCACGTGCTTCGTATGGCTGAACGGGTAGTAATGCTCGAAACGGAGCTCGTCGAACATAACGCCGTCGATTTTGCCGAGTCTCGCAGGATGTCCGTTTCTCGGGCAACGCTTTCTGTCGCCAACGGTGATGTAAACGGGCGCGCCGACGTCTGTCATGCTGATGCGTGCAAAGGTTACGTTTTCTACGTCTGCGCCGTCTACAGTTTCCAAGGAAACGCCGCAACGGTTTACGTTTTTAACAAAGCAATCGCGCACGCTCGTGTTTTTGAGGCTGTAGTATGTGTCTGTACCGAATTTGATACCGGAAGCAAGGCTCTGTATCATCATATCGTAAACGTCTATATTTTCGCAGCCGTAGGGGTCGGAGCTCTTGAAGCAAAGTCCGTCGTCGCCCGCCATAATGTTGCAGGAGTAGATAGTCATATCGTGGCAGTCCACAGGGTCGATACCATCGCGGTTGGGTGTGTTAAGGCAATCGAGGTTGAGGTGGTGCATAACGATATTTCTGGAAGAAAGCGGCACAACAGTCCAGAAGCCGGGGCTCTTGAAGTTGAGGTTTTCGATGGTGATGCCCTCGGAATACGTGATATAACAAAGGTCGGGGCGGCAATCCTCCGTTCTTCTTTCGGAAATCGGGTCGTTCATCTTGAAGCGGTACGTGCCGTTACCGTCGAGCATACCGCCGCCTGTTACGCGCACGTTGTGCACGTTTTCGCCGTAAACAAGACCTCTGCCGAGCTGGCGAACTGCGCAAAGGCTCGTGCCGGGCTCCATAAGGGGGTATTTGCTGTGGTCGTGCGTGCCGAGAATAGTCGCTTCGCGGTCTACCCAAAGCGTCATATCGCTGCGGAGGAAGAGCTCGCCCGTAAAGAACGTGCCGTGGGGCAGAAGCACCGTGCCGCCCGTATAAGCCGCATCGTCAATAGCTTTCTGAATTTTTTCCGTTTCGAGTGTCGCACCGTCGCCTACAGCGTTGTAGGGCGCTTTCGTAACGTCGAATACGGGTGCATTGGGTATCATACCGCGGCTGAAGTCCACGTCGTCATAAACGCGAATGCGCATAAGCGTAAGACCTGCTTTTTCGGCTGTGTAAACAGCGTTGCAAACCTCGGAAACGGGGTTCATAAGGCGGAAGCCTTTTGCGCGGTAAGCACCGTCTACCATAAGATCGTACGTGCCCTTTTCCGTGTCTACGGTAACTTTTATGTTCATATGATTCTGGCAGGGGAAATAGTGGAATTCGCAAAGACCGCCGAAAATGCGCACAAATTCGTCGCCATTGGAGGCATAAAGGTTGTTTTTATAGAGAGCCACACGCATAGCGGGCGTGCCGTTCTTGTCTGTGAGCATGGGAGCAAGGCAAAATTCATCGGAGTTTGCCAGTACAAGGCTTTCTACCGTGCAAACACCGGAAACCGAGGGGAAAGCATATGCCATAGCCGCGCCGTTTTCGTCCTTTGCACGAACCTTGAGCGCTTTGGAATCTTTAAAGGGGTATGCCACCGTTTCTACAATCGCGTTTTCGCTTTTTGCCATATAGCGGGATCTTTCGCTTTCAAAATCGTCGTCGCAAACGTAAAGCTCTGTGAAATCGGAAACCGTAAGGTTGTCTATTTTCGCTTCGCCAATAGCGCAAGCAAAGCAAATGCTATTAAGAGCGCCCTTGCCGCAAGCGATCGTCGCGGCTTTGCGGCAGTTTACAAAAAGCTCTGCCTCGCCCGCTTCCCCGTTGTAGATGATGCGGATATTCGCCTCTTCGCCGCAATCGAGCAGCTCAACCTCTTCTTCGCTTATATCCCAAGCCACAGAAGCATCGGAAAAGCTGAGCGCAAAGGCTTCCTCTTTTTCCGTATAGAGTGTAAGGCCTGCCACGCTTTCGTCGCGAACCTCTATTTTCGCGCTTATAACCATTCTGTCGCTGCCTGCGAAATCGCGGGAAAGCGCCGCGCCTGCGTGAACGAGCGCATATTTATCCTGCGGTTCGTTTTCACGCGCCGCAAGCTCTACCTTGCCCTCTGTATAGTATTCGGGGGCAAGCTTTTCGCCGTTAAATACGTCTGTAATATAGTTTTTGTATGTTCTCTTTTCGTAAGCCTCGGGCAGTACGTCGGAAATAACCGCTGCAGGAACTTCCTTTTTGCCCGCTTCATACTCTTTAGGGAGCACGAAAACGGAAAAATGGTTGCTTTCCCCCTCGAAGCCGGGAACGTTTACGTGTGCGCCCTCGCAGAAATCCTTTGCGAAGATAGCGTACACCGTGCCGTCGGAGGATACCATTTCGTCGCCCGTAGCGCACCACTCTGCCGTGTATGCAGGGATATTTTTCTTATCGTAAGCCGCAAAAACGGTTATATCGCGCTCTGCGAAGAAATCTACCTCCTGCTTGTCGTCAAAACCATCGGCGGCAGAGTTGAACGTTACAACGTAATCTGCACCAACGTATTTTTCGTCGATTTTGGCGATCGTCACGTCGCTGTTGGAATAGATTTTAGAGCCGACAGCCATATTCGGCCAAACGTAGTACCAGCCGCTTGTATCCCAGGGAGCGACAAAACGGCTCGTCAAGGGTTTTGCGGGAATGAAATTCACATTACTTTTTTCATAAGATATAGACATAGATTCTCTCCTAAGTCGTTATTTTTTAATGTTATATAATTATTGTATCATATATTTGGCGTAAAATAAAGAGGTTTATGTGTTTTTGGCAAAAAGTTTGTGAAAGAAAAAACGGGAGAGCGCGGCTCTCCCGTTTTTTCCAATAAATCAAGCAGGATCAAATATATAATCTTGACAATCGAAGTAAATTTTCGTTATTCTTTCATCTTTTGTTAAATCGATAAAAGCCTCTCTGTTTATCGAACTCTTATCTATGACTATGCTTATCTTGCCGTCATTATTAGTGCGTGACGTATAGTACAGTTTGTTATTTTCCCCAAATGTCAAGATCACAAAAAAATGAGAGGCAAGCCTCTCATTTTCTCATCATTATTCAAAATCGGAAATGCCGATAACCGTTTCTATGGGCATGGAAAGCACAAAGCCCTTTGCCTCGCTGTTTACACCGCAATTTTTGCTTATCGCCTGCATAATGGGAAGCTTGTGCTCATTATCCGTAATTATCATAACGATCTCTTTTTCGTCTGTAAGGCTTATGCCCCAGAAGTTCACGGCTGTTTCGTCGCCTACCTGGCGCCCGTGAATTACCGTGCCGCCGCGCGCGCCCGCACTTCTCGCCGCTTCCATAACTTCATCGCCGTGGCCCTGGTCTACAACGGCTGCAACCATAGCATATTTCATCTCTGTCATAGTATTTTCCACCTTTCTTTCTTCGTGCGTTTTTTCGTATTCCTCGCCGATGCTGCAAAGCCTTTTCATAACGAATCCGTTTGCGCCCGTTAGAGGTACTGTAAACGCTATACCGCTGTTAACACTGCCTATACGCAAAGCCTTGCGAAGCTTTACGAGAATATCATCGCTGAAGCATTTCGGCAAAAAGGAGATAAGTATACCCTTTTCCAAGCTTTCGAGGCCGAGAATATCCATCATCTCGCTGGATGCGGTACCCTCCCCCGCCAAATGGTAATGAAGCGGAACGTCCTCGTCGTTATACAGATTCTCTGCGCGCTTTGCGAGCTTCGGCGTTGTTATAAGCATAAGCATTCTTATTTTTTTATCGCTTACGTTCATACTATCACTCCTCTTCTATTTCTACGATATCGTCGTCGCCGACCTCCGTAACAAGTGTTTCGGGTTCGACGCTGTTTCTGAGTTTCATAAGTTTTATGCGGTAAGTTACGCCCATTATCTGGATAGCGATAAGCGGAGTAAGCGCAACGAGCGCCACCACGCCGAAAGCGTCTGTCATAACGTTGCCCGAGGCAAGCCCCTCGCACGCGCCTATGCAAAGCGGCAAAAGGAACGTGGACGTCATAGGTCCGCTGGCCACGCCGCCAGAGTCAAACGCAATACCCACGAATATTTTCGGCACGAATTTGGAAAGTATCAGCGCTATAAGATAGCCGGGAATAATTATGTACTGTATGCCGAGCCCCGTGAGCACCCTTACCATAGCAAGCCCTACGCTGACGGCAACGCCTATGGAAAGGCAACGGTTCATAGCGTTTGCGGAAACTGCGCCGTTCGTAACAGTCTGCACTTGGCTGTTAAGTATCTGTATCGCGGGCTCTGCCTTAACTATAAAGTAACCGATAAGCATACCTATGGGAATAAGCAGCCATTTATAAGCCGTAGCGGCCATACCCCTGCCCAGAAGCGTACCTACGGGGGCAAAGCCCACGTTTACGCCGCAAAGGAAAAGCACTAGGCCAAAATAAGTATAAGCTATACCTACGCCTATTTTAAGCAAAAGCTTTTTAGTATATCTGCGCGTAATAGCCTGGAATATAACGAACACACCAATTATGGGAAGCATGGAAAGCAAAACCTCCTTCGCATAGTGTGGCAGCTCGTGCGCAAAGGAAAGCACTACATCCTGCATGGTTTCCACGGCAAGAATATCGGAGGGGGTATATGCGCCATCTGTTTTATAGAAGAAGCCGAGCACCACAACCGCAAGTATCGGGCCCACGCTGGAAAGAGCGACAAGACCAAAGCTGTCGCTGGAAGCGTTCTTATCTGAACGAATGGAGGAAAGGCCGACACCCACCGCCATAATAAAAGGAACTGTTATCGGGCCTGTGGTAACACCGCCCGAGTCAAAGGCGACAGCGAGAAAATCGTCCGGCACAAAGAAAGAGAGCACGAGAAGCACAGCATACAGCACCATAAGCAGCATGGCAAGATCTATTCTCTTAATAATTCTAAGCACCGCTATTGCAAGGAAAATGCCCACACCAAGCGCTACCGTCCACACAATAACGTTGTTGGGTATAGAGGGGATCTGCTCCGCAAGCACCTGCAGATCGGGCTCTGCGATAGTAATTATCGTGCCCAATGCAAACGCGATAGCCGCCGCTATAATAAGTTTTTTCGATTTTGATATCTGCACGCCTATGCCCTCTCCAAGCGGCGTCATAGCTATTCCCGCGCCGAGCTGGAACATACCCATACCCACAATAAGCATTACCGCGCCCACGAAGAACATCATTACAGCGCCTGTATTAAGCGGCACGAGCAAGATGCTGAGCGCAAGCACTATACCCGTTATGGGAAGCACAGCGGCAAGCGATTCCATTATCTTTTCTTTGAGTTTTGGAGCCATATGTTTTGCCAAACCTCCTTCTTTATCATTTTTAGATGCCAAAACAAATGTTATTTATAACATAATATCAAAATAAAACATCAAATGCAATAGAAAAAATAGTATTTATGCAAATTTATTCAATATTTTTTATAATCATCCAAGCCTGCGCCAGCCGTTCGGGCGACCACGCCGCATTTGCAGGCGAAGTGGAGGGCAAGCACACCGCTTCCATGCCAAGTGTTTTTTTCAAATATTTATTGTAATATTTTTCCGCCGTTTTGCCGTTTACGAAAACCTTTTCTATTTTTGCCGCGGCGAATATCGGCGAAAGGTCGTTTGGTACGGCGTTTTTTATGGTGCTGTCTGCGCTCCCCTCTATTTCACATGAGGCGAGCACGTCCCAAAGCGCTACCCCGTGCGAAAGCAACATTTCGCGCTTTTCCTTCACAGTCTTCGGCACGTCACATTCAAAAACGGCGGCAATCACACGCCAAAAGCGGTTCTGCGGATGCCCGTAGAAAAACATTTCCTCCCGCGATTTAACAGAAGGAAAACTCCCCAGAACGAGAACGCGCGATTTTTCGTCATATAAAGGTGGGAAAGGGTGTTTTATCATAAAATATCGCTCCATTGTAAATTATACCATTTATTATACCAAAAAACGCGCAAAAAAGAAAGAATCAAAGCAATATTTCGCTCGATTCCTTCTTCTTTTTTATCGTTTTTTCGCAAGTTCAGCTTATATTTCGCACAAATAACGTGCAGTTTTAAAAAGTATTCTTTTCCTCAAATAACGTCGTCGAAAAGCTTTATGTTCGCCTGCTCGGCTTTAAGTTCTCCTGCTTCGATCTTCTTGATAACCTCTACTATACGGTCGTTTATAGGGGTGGCAACACCGTATTTTCTGCCAAATTCGCAAACTATGCCGTTTATCGCGTCCACCTCGCACGCCTTGCCCTTTTTGAGGTCCTGGAGCATAGAAGGCTCTATATCCCTGTGCTTTTTCATAGCTATCGGTATAAGGAACGTAGCAAAAGCGCGTTTTATTGCACTCTTATAGTAGAAGAGCTTCACAATGTTCTTTCCCTGCACGGGCGCAAATTCCACACCCGTTGCGTGGCCAACGTCTATGCACTCCTTCATGCAGCGCACAGCCACTCTGCGTGCGTGCTTTTCTTCGGAAACAGAGCCGAACGTGCCGCCCACAACTGTGCCCAGACCGGAATACGTTGCGTTTATAAGCAGCTTGGACCAGCGCGCACCCAGCAGATTTTTTTCCTCGTGCACGGGGCACATAAGCTCCAAAAGTGCTTTGACCTCTGCAAACTGCGCATCGCTTATACCGTTCATCTTGCCCATATGGAAGGAAAGGCTGTCCGGCGCGCTTGTAAGCGTGCAAACACCGGGGGCAGAAAGCGTGGCACCCCATTCCACAACACAGCCCATAGTGTGTGCCTCGCCCACTATTTCGGCAATGCCGGGCTCGGGAAGTCCGTTTTGAAGCGTAACGATAACACCGTTTTCGGAAAGGTAACCTTTAAGCATTGTTACAACTTCTTTGTTGAAAAGTTGCTTTGTCATAAGCAAAATAACGTCGTATTTCCCGCTCATCTCTTCGGGGGTATACGCCGTAACGGGCACGCACATTTCCACAGTGCCCGTAATTTTCGCTCCGTTTTGGCGCAGAGCCTCCACATGGGCGCGGTTGCGGTTTATAAGCTCTATTTTGCCGCCGTTTTTCGTTATGTAAGCGCCGAGCACCGTACCGAGCGAGCCCGCGCCGTAAATTGCATATCTTGCCATAAAAATTCTCCTTTCTTATTCTACCCAAAGTATCATTTCAAGCAGGCGTTTGGCGCAAGCCGCCATTTCGTCTCTTGTGAGCAGACCTGCTTCATAAGGCTCCTTCAGCAAGCCTTCCCGGCACGGCATACGAACGTCGTTTCCTGCTTTAACCTCTTTATAATGCTCCGCGTGGTTGCTCCAGTCGGTAGTAACCGCGCCCTCATAGCCCCATTCGCCGCGCAAAATACCCATTATCAGCTCGCCGCACTCAGAGGCACGCACGCCGTTTATAAGGTTGTAGGAAGTCATCACAAGCTTCGGCGCGCTTTCTTTTACGCAAATTTCGAAGCCCTTGAGGTAAATTTCGCGCAAGGCACGCTCGGAAACCACAGAATCGCTGTCGAGACGGTTGGTTTCCTTGTTATTGGCGGCGAGGTGCTTGGCAGTTGCAACAACTCGCTGTGCCTGTATGCCGCGTACCATTGCCGCCGCCATTTTGCCCGAAACCACAGGGTCCTCGGAATAATATTCAAAGTTTCTGCCGCATAGCGGATTTCTGTGAATATTAAGGGCGGGCGCAAGCCATATCTGCAGGTTGTTTTCTTTGCATTCCATCGCTGCCGCCGCACCTATTTCCTCGGCAAGTGCCGTATTCCAAGAGCATGCTATAGCCGTTGCTACGGGAAACGCCGTAGTGCGCACGCCGCGATTCCGGTGCAGGCGCAAGCCTGCAGGGCCGTCTGCCGTGGCTATGGGCTGTATACGGTATTTATCGTTAAAGCCGCCTATCGTGCCGCAGTTGCACACACCCGTGCTTTTCTTACCCGTCAGAAGCACCATAAGCTCCTCGTCGCTCATCTGCGAAATAAAATCATCGAGCGTTGCACTACCCTCTGCCACGTCGTAGAGCTCTATTATCTCCTCGCGCGGCTTATATTCGCTGTGGTATGTGGGCGCGAAGCTTTTTTGTGCCGTTTTGCGTGCGGGTGCATCGCGCAAGGAACCGTCTGCCATAAGACGCTTTTCAAGATTTTTTGGTGCACAATAGGATCTGCATTTTTTTGCTATAACGGTGTTTCCCACCTTATATTTATATGCGCAAACGTTATCGCGCACGGAATTTCCCACGAATATCTTGTATTCGCCCGATTCCAGCACGTAGGCGCTCTTTTTAACATCGCCTACATCGTCGTAGCTTGCCATATCGTTTATATCGAAATACATCGTAACGGTTGCTTTTTTACCGGGTTCTATAAGCGGTGTTTTGGCAAAAGCGGCAAGCGCTATTTTCTCTTTGGAAATTTTGCCCTTCGGCGCGCTGTAGTAGACCTGCACTACCTCTTTTCCGGCGCGTTTTCCCGTATTCGTAACATCTGCACCTACAAAAATGCGCTTATCGCTCGCGCTTACAAAAATATCGGAAATTTTAAACGTGGTATAAGTAAGACCATATCCAAATGGATACACAACGGAAGCTTTTTTGCCCGGCAATGTTTCAAAATAGCGGTAACCGACGAAAATATCCTCTGTATATTTAACATAATCTTCGCTTTCGTGGAAACCGGCGGTAGATGGATAGTCGCAAAGGCTTGCGGCAAAGGTATCTGCCAGCTTGCCGCAGGGAGCATCATCGCCAACAAGCATATCCGCCGCGGCGAGTCCGCCCTCCATACCGCCCTGCCAAAGCATAAGCGCCGCTTCTATTTTTTCTTCGTTTGCAATCCAAGACGTATCTATAACAGCGCCCGTGTTCAGAAGCACTATAACGTGCGCAAAATTTGCAAGCACGTCTGCCGCAAGCTCTTTTTCGCCCGCTTCAAGCTCGAAGTAGCAGCTGTCTGCACTTTTGTCGTACCCCTCGCCAGAATGCCTGCAAATCGTGATAACGGCAGTATCCGTAAATTCTGCCGCCGCGCGCATAAGCTCTGCGGGCACTTTCGGTTCTGCAAGTCTGCCGTTCTTTTCGCCGTTTTTGTAAGCTTGCGCAACATTATTCATATAGAAAAACGAAAGCGTATCGAAAACGTCTACCTTATCTTCCTTAAGCTTGAGTCCTTCGTAAATATTGCGCACATAGGGGGAGAAAACGTCGCCCGAACCGCCGCCGCCTTTAACGTAATCTATCTGTGCATTGCCGAAAACGGCTATTTTCGCACCTTTTTTCAGCGGCAAAATGCCGTTGTTTTTGAGCAGCACCGCGCCCTCGCACGCCGCCTTGCGGGAAAGAGTAATATGTCTTTCGCACGCAGTCACCGCAGAACGGTTGTCGCCGAGCATAATCGCAGGCGTAAAACGCGCACGAAACCATTTTTCAGTGGGATTATACATATATTGCATAGAAAAAACCTTTCCTTAGAGTTATTTATACTTTGATTTTATCAAAGAGGTTTTGTTTTGTCAACATCAAATTGGCGTGTTTCAACAAAAAAAGGAACGCAAAAAGCGTTCCTTTTGTAATAAGTTCACACAATCAAAAAATCTCTTACCGCCGCCACTATTTCTCTGCGCTTCGATATAACAAGCGACACCGCAAGCTGCAAAACCGCCGCCGCCAAGATAACAGCGCCGTATGTACCGCCGAGGCTACCTGCCGCAACAAGCGAGAACAGAAGCAAAAGCCAAAACTGAAATTTGCAAAACCCCAGCGACATATTAACAAGCGTTCTGTTGAAAAACGCCACCCTCACACCGTGAATTATCTGAAGCACCATCGCGGCAACGCCGAAAACGGCTATTTTCACATCTCCGCTTTCAGAAAACGAAAAGAGGCAAAAAAGGAGCGCATCCACCGCGCAGGAAACCCATAGCCAGAATTTCAGCGCTTTTTTAGTTTTAAATTTATATATCATTTCGCCCTCCGACAAAAACTTTTCTTGCTTTTAATTCATTGTACCATATTCAAGCAAAAAATGCAACCACAAACTCGGCTTTGTGCTTTATTCCCACCAACCGAGGTTGGGCTTGGGGCTCGAAAAGACCGTCGGTTTTTCGCCTGCAAAAAGCTCTTTGGCATTTTTGCTGAAATCTTCATACACAAAAGCTCTGTCGCGCAAAATCGTTTTGGGGCAACGAAGCTCTATTTCATACATCCAGACACCGCTGTAGTTTATCTCGCACAGGGCGGCGAGAATTGCTTGCCAATCTATCTTTCCCTCGCCGGGCAGCCAATGGCGCTCGTTTACGAAATCATAGTCGGAAACGTGTATGGTTGCTATTTTATCACCGATTTTGCGGACGAATTCAGCGGGATCCTCGCTAAGCAAATGGTTTGTGTCGAAGCAAACACGCAAAGCGGGGTGCGCCGAAACAAGCTCTGCAATTTCCTCGGAATTTTTGCCGAGGCACGTGCGCGGCAGATTTTCCACGCAGATAACAGCGCCGTGCTTCGCCGCGATTTTCGCGAGAGCGCCAAGGCTTGCCTTCGCAGTTTCCATTCGCAGCCTGCGCTCTTCATCCTTTATCGGCTCGCCGCTGGGGTGGAGCACAAATTTATCCACGCCTATTTCCGCGCCTTTTTTTATAAGCTCAGCATAATATTCCACAGTATGCTCTGCAAGCGCAGGGTTAGAAAGGTCCAAAACGGTAAACGAACCGAACGGCAGGTGCATAGACCAAATTTTCACACCGTATTTTTCGGAAAGCGCGGAAAGCTCGCTATAATTAAGGCGCGCATAGCCCTCTATATTATCGGAAATTTCCATAAACTCAAGCCCTGCGCTGCTGTAGCCAGAAAAAGTTTCTTCCGTTATGCGCGATGAGCAGGTTGAAAGCCCTATTTTATACATAATTTACTCCTTTACACATTCGGCAAAAGGCGAAATATCCGCCTCGCCATACAGTTTTTCGTAATCTTCGCCCAAAAAGCAGGCAAAACTCGAAATATATTCAAAGCCCTTTTCGCGGTAAAAATGCACGTCGCGTGCCATCTGTGCCACATTCGGCTCAAATCGCTTCGGCGGCTTTTCCCAACCGGAAAACATAGAGTTATCATACCAATATTCTAGCACTTTGGCATCTCTCTTGCAAAAAAAAGCAAGCAACGGCAAAAGCATGGCTTCTTCCTTTTCGGCAAGCGCTTCTGCCCCCTCCTTATACTTCTCCATAGGGGCGTATTCGAGGAAAACGCCCTCCTCAGCCTTTACTTTTTCGGGCGGCGCCATGCTGTCTGCATACGCAAGGTATGCCATGCGAGCACCCGGCACGCGCTTTTTTATTTCGCGCAATATTGCGTTTACAGCCAGAAGCTGTTGGTCGGAGGGTGAAAGCTCGCGGCACTTTTCACAGCAACACGCGCTGTCTTTCACGTCATCAAGCCAAAAATAGAAGTTCTTGGAGCTTCCGTAAAGCTCGCCGGCAAGTTTTACGGCGTTTTCCGCGAAAACGCGCATAGCCTTTTCATCGGAAACGCAAAAGTTTAGGTCCGGCGTGCGTTCGCCCTGCTCGTTCATGCGGAAGAAATCGCGTTCTTCCGTGAAAAGCTCTCTCGGCAAAAGGTAGCTTGCAGCGTGAAGCTCGTATTCCACCGCAAGCCCACGCGCATGGGCATAGTCTATAAGCTCGCGAAATTCGCGCGTTTTCATCATTTCCATCATCTCGCGCACGTATACGGGCGCGCGTCTGCCGCCCTTGGGATGTATGCCCAAAACCGAAATACCTGCGTTTGCCGCGCGGTCTATCCAAGCGCGAGAAAGCTCCTCCGGGTGAATTATTAGCGATGTTTTCATAAGATGCTCCTTGTATTACAGGTCCACTACTCTGCATTTCATTGTTTCCGCATTTTTTCTGTTCAGCCTGTCGAGCATTTCTTTTTCGAACTCGCCGCTGTCGAGCATCCTGCGCAATAAGTCTACCGATGCAAGATATACCATCTCGTTTTTTATTTCTTTTGGAATCGAATTATTGTCTGCCAAATTAAAGCTCCTATCGGTAATATTCTGTTTATTTATTTTACCACAAGTACGCCGAGGTGTCAATGGTCTGCCAAACAGCAACCTACCCCCATAAAACAAAAATGCTTCCCCTTTTTATAGGGGAAGCATTTTTACGCTATGCCGAGCCTGTCTATAATTATATCCTCGGCGTGTACGGGAGAAACTTGATGCCTGTTTAGAATCTTCACAAGCTCGGCTACAAAATTTTTGTCGGTGCTTATGTCGTCGCAATAAAAATCTGTGTTATTGAAATTCTGTAAAAGTTTTATTCCATATGTATCGGTGTAGCCGACGTATTCGATATATTTGCGGATAGGTACACAGACATATTCGTATTTTGTGTCGCTTTCTTCCGAAACAAGTTCGGCAACGCTGTAGTTTGTGCCCTTGCTTAGCTTATCGAGCATATCGACGCTTGTGTTGCAGTCGGCACGGGAAATGCTGCCCATATAACGCGCACTTATATCGCAGTTAAGAGCCAATTTTTCTATGGAAAGTTTTTCTTTATCGCATATTTTGCGCACATTGTTTGCAATTTTTTCTTTTGTGGGTTTCATAATCGCTTTCTCCTCGGATTGTTTTTTTACTATACATATTTTATATAAATTATGAAATAGTATCAAGGAACAATAATGCATAATTATGGAATATTTTGTTTTTTTGTGTAGAAAATATTGTTTTATTGGCGGTAAAATAAATATTTTCCGCAAATGACGGAAGGAACCTGCGTTGGTTCAAGTTTTTGCTGAAATTTTCTGTTAACGCGCTCTCCTTCAGTCGCCTTACGGCGCCAGCTCCCTCCCGGAGGGAGCCTTTGGCATTATGCGACTATCGCGTGGTTTTCCTTATACAAAAAGCAGAGATTTGAAATCTCTGCTTTTTGCGTAATTAGAACGGTTTTCGCTATTTTACCAAGACGCGGTTTCCTGATACGGAATAACATCATCTTCACCGCCCGTGCCTGAAATTGTATATGTAACTGTGCATCTGTAGGTGCCTTTTTCTTCTAGCTGATATGTAAATTCGTTATCATAATTATCAACATATACAACATATATCTCGTGCCTTGCGTTTTCCCAGAAAAACAAGAAATTTCTTTTTTCAATATGTATGTCAACTTCAATTCTTGTGGTTATTCCTTCATATCCCAAACAATCAACCGATACTATTGCCAATCCTGAATCATTAATAACAAATGCAGTATGTGTAGCAGCGGTATTATTGTTAAACAATTCTATGTTATCATTTGCTGATACGGATATTGAAAGTATACTTGAAATCAATATTATTGTAGCAATAATCAATGATAGTTTTCTTTTCATTATGTTCTCCAAAGTGGCTCAAATTTAATATGTCACGTTTTTTATTATATTTGTAATATCTTCATTGGAAAAATAATTTGGTATATACAATCTAAACGAATACTCATTATTATTCCAATACAAAATTCTTTTATCATTTTTCTCTATAACTGAAACATTAAAATTTAATATCTTTATGACATTATAAGAAGAATTTTGAAAATCCAATGTTTCATTACCAGATAATATGTATTGGTAAAAAATAATTTCATATTTTCCGTTTTCCCATATACTTTTACTGTAAATGCTATTATTCTCCCTACCAACAAACTCATACCCCTCCAGTACATAGCCGAGAGTATAGATTTCTTCAATAGCATCAGGAGAATTTTCTATTTCGTCGTCGCCGAAAAAGATTTCCACGAACTTTTCATATACGCTTACGAAAAATTCTACAACGGGTTCTCGCACGGCTTCTATCGTCATAGATGAAGCAAACAGCATGGCCACAATCAGAATGCAGGCGACAGCCCGCTTGCCTGCCGTGTTGAAATATCGAAAGTACGGCTTTCTTTGCTTTGCGAGCAGTTTTTCCATATTCTTTTTGTATCGCTCGGAAAATTCAAAATCTTCTTTTGGAATATTCAAATTGTTCAGTTCCTCTGAATTTATCTCTTTGAATGCATCTTTTAATTTTTGCAATCCTATATTTTCGCTTTTTTTCATTGAAAACCTCTTTCTTGTAATATGAAAATAAGTAGATCTCGTCCGCGGTGCAGGCGTTGCCGTGCAGCTGATGCTTTTATCCCGAGTATGTTTGCAATTTCATAGGGGTCGTTTTCGTTAAGAAAATATAAGTTTAAAACGTCTTTGTATATTTCGGGCAGTTTTAAAATACATTCCTTTATTTCTTCTATACTCGCTTTTTCGCAAAGCTCTGAAAGAACAACATCGCAATCTTCATAATGCAAAGGGAATACGTCCATATCTTCAAAAAACTCGGGCTCTTGCTTTTTGTTTTCACGGTAATCCTCGGCACGGTACTTAACTACTTTGAAAACGTAGTTTTTCACCGATTTGTAGTGGTTTGCCCTGAACGAAGCAATATTTTTTGCTACACAAAGCCAGGCCTCCTGGGCAATATCTTCGGCATCATTTTTATTATGAACCAATTTATTTGCGTAATTTACTACATCTTGTTCGATAGACATAAACAGATCCTCAAAGGCGAATCTGTCCTTGGCGTCTTCGATAATCGATAGGTAAAAAAACAGCATCGTCAATATTCTCCTATTAAAATATTTAATATAGTATTATTGTATCATAAAAGAATATTTTTGCAATTTTACTTTTTAGAAAAGTGTATAAAAACGCTGAAATTTTAAAGAAAAAGGTGATTTGAAATCGAAAATAGGATTGAATGAACGAAAAATGCTTAAGGTATGCCTTTTAGGTCTATGCGGTACATAATTTTTCCCCCTTTCTGCTCGTGGGTGCAAAACAGATTTTTCGTCATATTTCGCCCCTCTACCTATATATACGGAAAAAAACACGCAAGTGTGACAGATTTTTGAAAATTTTTTTATTTTTTTTGAAAAAATTTTATTTTTTATTACTTTACAGCTCCAATTTATGTAAAAAACGCAAAAAACAATTTTCTTGATTTACTTACATTCAGCGATGGATCATATTCATAGAGCAAATCTTCGGCTATAAAAGCTCCCCCTCTGACGAAATGAGCAAATTTTTACACTTAGCTCATAAGGCATTATAAGCCTCATAATTTTACTGCGAAAAAAATTTTTTAAAATTTTTTTAAAAATTTCGAAAAATCTGTCACACTTGCGTGTTTTTTTCCGTATATAGGGGTAGAGGGGCAAAATATGGCGAAAAACCTGTTTTGCTCCGAAAAAAGCAGAAAGGAGAAAAAATATGTACCATATAGATTTAAAAGGTATGCCGTAGCGGCCATATGCAATATTCAATCCTAATTTTTTTGACATTTTTACTTTTTTCAGCAGAACGTGTTCAAGTGTATTCTTTTTATGTTTAACACATTAAATTGAATTTCAGGAGAATATAGCAACAATGTTAACTTTTTATTTATCGTTGATCGAAGATGTTCGGGATGAATTTGCGTTTGAGAGCATATATAGATTGAACGAGAAAGACGTAGTTAATTATATAAAATCTTTGGTTCATAATAAAAATGATGCCGAGGACATCGCGCAGGACGTGTGGCTCTGCGTTTGTAAACACATAGAAGGTTTCAGACAAGATCATTATAAATCAGTAAAAAATTACATATTTATAGTTGCCAAATACAAGGCTTTGGATTTTCTGGAAAAGAAGAAGAAATATGCGGAATGTTTTGAAGATATGGACCTATTTCCCACTTCTTTTTGCGAGAGTGATTCCGTTTTATTGAACCTTTGCGCAAAGGCGGAAACAAAGGAAATAATCGAATGTATTCGCTCTTTGCCGCCGATATATAGGGATGTTATAAACCTTTGTATTCTTGGCAAAAACAATTCAAGAAAAATAGCTGATATGCTGAACTTAAAGCATTCTACTGCAAGACAAAGATTATGCCGCGGCCGCAAGATGTTGATTTTTCTTCTAAAAGAAAGGGGTATAATATGAATGATAAAGAGAAAATTGGATTGAAAAAACTTCAGGATGCATTCAAAGAGATAAATTCAGAGGAACTGGACAATTTGAATATTCCAAAGGAAGATTTTGAATTTTCGGAAAAATATAAAAAGAATATGGAAAAGCTGCTCGCAAAGCAGAGAAAGCCGTATTGGCAATACGTTAATACAGCCGGAAAGCGTGCGGTGGCTTGTATTCTCGTTTTCATTATGATTTTTGCTTCATCTATGTCGATTTCTGCATTCCGCGAACCCGTTGTGGAATTTTTCGTAAACGTGTATGAGCGCTTTGTGGAGATATTCTGCAAGGAAGACGGCACACCCGCTTCTCCCGGCGAAATAGAAACTATATATACCTTGGGATATTTGCCCGAGGGGTATGAGTTTGAGAGTAGGGAGATTACGGGAAATATATCTAAATTGATTTTTACAAATGGTAAGAGAAATTTATATTTGATGCAACATATATTGAGCACAAACACAACATTTGACAATGAAGAAAGCGATTTTACAATTCAACTTGAAAGCGGAATAAAAGTTGCTATTGCTGAAAAATTTGAAGATAAAGCATTATATTGGAATTCAAGCGAATATTCATTTAAATTGGTTGTACCTAAAGAATTTTCTGATGAAGAGTGCATTAAAATAATCGAATCTATAGAAAAATTAACATAAATATATTTTGAGGCAACTATGAAACGTAATTTAAGTTTAATATTAGCTTTGGTTTTGCTTTTAACGTTTGTTTTTCAAACAATAGCGTTTGCAGGCGATGTAAGTACATGCAATAACAATACATTATCTACGTCTACATCTTTTACAATTTCATCTGTTGGTAAGGCAACAGTAACATATTCATATGATGGATATACCAATATTGCAACAGGTGCAACAATTACGATAGTTTTGGAGAAAAGAAACTTCCTTTTCTTTTGGAACGAAGTCCTTACAGATACGGTTACGGTTAACGAAGAACGTTATTTGGACGCTTTAATATGCCACCTTACCGAAAAAGGAACATACCGCTGCAAGGTTACATACGTTATTTCTGGCACAGCCGGGGCAGACGACGTGATAACATTCGAAGACACCGCATCGTGGTAAAATGGATGTATAATAAACAGTAAAAAACGAGAGGCAAAACCTCTCGTTTTTTATAACATAGGAAATTGCGCGCAATCGCTTGTTCAAAAAAGCTTTCCTTATGCGAAAATGCCCGATTTTCGGGCATTTTATAGTTGCCGAAGGCAACTTTTTTAATATCCCAACGCCATAAGCAGTGCGCCAAACAAAAGAAAAAGGATAAATGCACCAAGCGGCACGGAAAGAACAATCAATATAACCTTAAATACCTTTCTCGCCTTTGCATATTTCTTTCTTTTTTCCGCTTTTATTCGTTCCTTTTGCTTTTTCGCTTTCGCCTTGCTCCTTTTAATCTCTTCGCCCTCTTTTTCATATTCCGCTTGCGTAACCAAAAATTTGTGCTTATTTTTAAAAAGGAAGAACAAAAGACAGCCGCCACCCGCGAGTGAAAGTGCGAATATGCCCATATAGAAATACCCGACAACCACCGAGCGAGGAGAAGCTATGACCTCGGGGTTTTGCGGGTCATAAAAAATTTCCACCTTATCGCCAACCGAATAATGAGCCCCCGTACCCGCCGCAAACGATACGCTTGTATCGGTCCCGAGTTTCCTTTCATATACTGTTCCGCCAACCTCATAGGCGATGTAAATTTTCTGCTCGTTCGGGCCGCGTCTATGCATATCCAAATCAATATCAATAATCGTAGCTTCGATACGCTCCATATTCGATACGATGGCATCATATTGTATTTTTGAAATAACGGACAGCACAAATATCAACCCGGATATCAAAATAAAAATAAGAACGCCTGTCATACCTTGCTTAAAAGTCCTGTTATATCTTAATTTTTCCATAATATGTACCTACTTTTTGAAATTTGAAATAGAGCCTCGCTCCCTAAAAGTATTATACTCAATTATACCATTTCCCTATATTGTTGTCAATATTCCGCCCAACCCCCTTGCATTTTCCCGCATTTTCGATATAATATAATCTATCTTTACATATTTTCAAAGGTGATTTTACTATGCTCGATTTTTTACTTAACATACTCAACCCCGTGCAGCTCATCGGATACGTGGGCACGGCGTGCGCGCTTATTTCTTACCAATGCAAGAAAAACCGCAACTATTTCCTTTTTCAGATGGGATGCGGTATCGCTTTTACCGTTCAGTTCGCACTCCTTGCCTCCTGGGCAGGAATGCTGCTCAACGTTTTCAGCATTATGCGCGGTATAATCTTTGCCCTGGGCGATAAATGCAAAAAGAAATTCTACCTTTTCCTTATGGAATTTTGCTTTGCCGCTTCTTGTGTGGTTTCCTGCCTCGTTTTCGGCGAAAAATGGTGGATAGCCGCGCTCCTCTTTATAGCGCAGGGCGGCGGCACGCTCGCTATGTGGTCGCGCAACGGCAAAACGATTCGCGTGACACAGCTTTTCTGCATTTCCCCGCTCTGGATTGTGAACAACGTATATTATGCCTCCATCGGCGGCGTTGTGTGCGAGATTTTCAATATGCTTTCCGTAATAGTTTCGTTCATCCGCTTCCGCAAAACGGGATATGACAAAACGTAAGTTAAAAATGACTGCCTTTAGGCAGTCATTTTTAACTTATTCGGCTATTTGCTCAAGCTTTTCCACTACCGCTTTAAACCGCTCTGTTTCGCGTATGGGGTCGTACCTCTTTTGCGCCAACTTGCCGTTAAGCGTATAGTATGCGCAGTTGTGCGCTACAAGCGTGTTAAAATCTTTACCGCGCTCGGGGTAAACCAAGCGATTTGTAAAGTGCGAAGTGAATTTTTCCCCGCTTTTCGCCGCGTTTTCGAGCAAAATGTGTTCGCACATTTTTTCGAGCACGTCTAGCGCCTCGTCATATTTCTTCTGGCCGAGTTTATACGTAGCGATTACGCGGTAGAGCCCGGCGACATAGGCATGATAATAGAGCAAATTTTCCCCGAACACGAATTTATATAGCTCTATGACATATTCAAACATCTCTATTTTCTTATCCCACATATCGGGCGTGTTTGGTATGCCGTCTATAATGTAATTTTCGAGAGCCGTGCCGAGGTGCGCTGTAAGCATTTCTATAAATTCCTGCCTGTATTCGTCTTTTTCCCTCGTCATTTCCGCAAGCTCGCTTGCCACGCGCTCGCGGCTGTATTTCATGCTCGGAAACTTTTCGAGCATACTTTCCGCTTTGAAAGCATCTTTATATCCCACCGAGTAGAGCGCGAGGAGCGATTCCAGCATCTTGTTGCAAAAATCCACGTCTTTCGTGTTTTCGATAAGCGTAAGGTAGATTTTTTCGGCTTCTTTCAGTGCTTCTCTGTTTGGTCCCTCGGGAGCCCACATATAAATGCGGCAAAGCGTATCTGCCAGATGCTCCTGCACTTTTTCGTCCGTAGGAAATTCCGCCGCAAACTCGCGCGCCTCGCGCAAGGTTTCTTCCGTGTCATCGCCCGTTTCGCTGTGCTCGTCTATAATATCGTAAATCTCCAAAAGTCTTTTTTCGCGCTCCGTACGGTTCACGCCTAGCAAAATATCCGTGCTTACAGAAAAAAACGCGGCAATGGACGGGAGCATTTCTATATCGGGGTAGCAGATTTCGCTTTCCCAGCGCGAAACCGCCTGCGGCGTAACGCCGAGGTAGGTTGCCATTTCTTCCTGCGTAAATCGGTTTTGCATACGCAGATTTTTGATCGTACTGCCAAGTTTCAAATTCATAAATACATTTCCTTTCAAAAATATTCTGTAAGCTTACGTCTATATTCTACAAGATCGTCTGCAAAAAATCAATTATCAATCTGTTGTTGCGTACTTAACGGTTCGTTAATATGAAATATTTCTTTTTACCGCTTGCAAAAATTCCGCTCGTGCAGTACAATATCTATATCAAAAAATATGAGGTAACAAAATGAAAACTTTTGCGCCAAACTACTACCCCTCGTTCCGTTGTATTGCGGATAAATGCCGCCACTCCTGCTGTGTGGGCTGGGACGTTTACATAGACGAAGAAACACAAGAAAAATACCGCAACATGGGCGGTGAAATAGGCGAACGCGTCCGCGCACACATGCGCGAAAAGGAAGACGGCGTTTGCTTCAGTATGTGTGAAAACGGAAATTGCCCCTTTTTAAACGAGCGCGGGCTATGCGATATTATTCTTGCAAAAGGTGAGGGGTATATAAGCGAAATATGCACGGAGCACCCACGCTTCTACAACTTCTTTTCCGACCGCACGGAGGTGGGCTTGGGGCTTTCCTGCGAAGAAGCCGCGCGTATTATCCTTTCGCAAACGGAAAAAACCGTGCTTCTGCCCTTTTCCGAAGACGATGAGGAAGAATATGAACTATACCCCGAGGAAGAATACGTTCTTGCCAAACGCGCCGAAATCTTCGATATTTTGCAAAACGAAAGCAAGTGTATAGAGGAAAGAGCGCAGGAAATTCTGCGCATAAGCGGTGCGCGCTTCCCCCAAAAAAGCCCTGCGGAATGGGCAAAAATCTTTCAAAGCCTCGAAATGCTCGACAGCACTTGGCAAGAAGCGCTCAAATTGCTGGAAAACAGCTCTTTTGGCGCGGAAATGACGGAATTTGAGCTTCCGTTTGAAAAGCTCTATCTCTATTTTGTCTACCGCCACACGGCGTGCGCCGAGAGCGAGGCAGATTTTGCCGCGCGCATATGCTTTGCAAACCTTAGCTTCAGCGTGATACGCGCACTTTGCGCCGCAAAAAAGGAGCAAAACGGTGTTTGCTCGTTCGATGATTTATGCGATTTTGCGCGCCGCTATTCCGCAGAAATAGAATATTCGGAAGAAAACACCGCGGCGCTTATAAATATTATGGAGGAATAAATTATGGCAGATAAAACAAACGCTATGCGAAAGCTGGCAAGCATGAAAATAGAATTCCGCGAGCATTATTATGCAGATACAGGCGCCATAGCTGGCGTAGAAGTGGCTCGCGTTCTCGGCGAAGACCCTGCGCGCGTTTTCAAAACGCTCGTTACCGTAGGCAAAACGGGCGCCCACTACGTTTTTCTAGTACCTGTGGCAGAGGAGCTGGACCTTAAGAAAGCGGCAAGCGCTGTGGGCGAAAAATCTGTGGAGATGATAAAATCAAAAGAGCTTCTGCCCCTTACGGGTTATATCCACGGCGGATGCTCGCCCATAGGAATGAAGAAATTTTTCCGCACGGTCGTACACTACACAGCGGAAAACTTCCCCACGATATACTTCAGCGGCGGCAAGATAGGCTTTCAAATAGAGCTTGCCCCCGAAAAGCTTGCAGAGGTTATCAAATTTGAATATGCCGACATTATAAGGTGAACATCGTTTTCTTGACATTCTTCGGCATATATGATATTATTTAAGATATAAAATATTTTCAGGAGATGAAATAAATGACAGGTAATTTTTATGTACCGCCCATAAACGAAGAAGTCGAAAGAAAAAAGGCAGATAAAAAAGCCATGTCCGCCTGCTTTTCGCGTTGCGGCTTTGGCATGCTCACGCTTATAGGCGCAACTATGGCGATATCCTTCGGGCTAAGCCTCGTTATGGTAATTTTGGAACTTTTGGCTCAAGCGGAAATTCTGAAGCTTGATATAATGACGTATTTTAATAAATACTTGCTCTACATAAACGAGGTTCTTATAGCCGCCGCGGTAGGTTTGGGCGCTCTCGTAATGCTTAAAATGCCAAAAGAAGCACCCGAAAAAAGAAACCTTCCGCTAAAATCGTTTTTGGTTATGATATGCGTTTGCTGTGCCATCGCCTCGGCAGGCAACTTTATAGGCAATTTGTGGGTGGAATTTTGGAGCTTGCCCTTCGGTGGTGCAGGGGAAGACACAGTTTCTGCCATGCTCGACGGCATGGACCCTTTGCAGATAATAATCTGCACGGGTATTTTAGCCCCCATTATAGAAGAGCTCTTCTTCCGCAAGATGCTTATCGACCGTATGTATAAATACGGCGAAGCCATAACTATATTTACAACAGCTCTGCTTTTCGGGCTTTTCCACCAGAATTTCGGTCAGTTTTTCTATACATTCGGCATAGGGCTCGTACTTGGCTACCTCTATTGCCGCACAGGCAGCTACGTGCGCGTTGTTGCGCTTCATATGGTGTTCAACCTGCTTTTGGGCGTAATACCTGCGCTCCTTTCCATGGAAATATATCCGTTTTTGGAAATGATGGAAAACGTTCTTTTTGAAGAAATGGCCTCTGTTCTTCCCGAGCTTCTCGGCAAATACGGCGTACCGCTTGCGCTCTTTGCGGTCTACATGCTCCTGCGGAGTGTTTTGGAGGTTCTCGGCCTGGTGTTTGCCATCTTGAAATTCAAAAAAATCGAGCTTCGCAAAAGAGAGCCCGTGCTTTCCACAGCAGACCAGCTTTACGCATCCTTTGTGAACCCCGGTATGATAGCCGCTTGCTCTGTGCTCTGCTCCCTGCTCCTTTTCTCTCTCATTCCTTTAGGATAAAAGAAAAAACGTGCACAAACTGCGCGCGATTTTCCCATGTTATAAAAATCAGCTATTCTTTGCAGAATAGCTGATTTTATTTTTTGATTATTCTTCTTCCGTAAAGTTTTCTTTATCTACGCCGCAGAGGGGGCAAACGAAATCTTCGGGGAGGTCCTCAAACTTTGTGCCGGGGGCAATATCGTTTTCGAGAGAGCCTTCTTCTTCGTCATATTCCCAACCACATACTTCGCATACGTATTTCATAATAATATTCTCCTTTGAATTATAATTTATTTCGTGCAGAGTTCTTCTGCAAGTTTGGCTATTTGAGTTTTATTTTCTTCTGTAACAGCGGAAAGTATTTTTACCGTGTTTTCCGCAAAAGTGAGCTTTTTGCTCTTTTCAAGCATGCCGCGCATAATTTTTGTCGCCATAGGTGCCCAGCTTCCGTTTTCGATAAAAGCAACCGTGCGGTTCTGGTAGCCGCGTTCCGTGAGCGCGTCTATAAACGTGCGCATAAAGGGGAAAATATCGCCGTTATACGTCGTTGTGGCGAGCACTATCTTGCTGTAGCGGAAAGCATCCTCCACAGCTTCTGCCATATCGCAGCGCGCAAGGTCCTGTACGGCAACCTTAACACCCTTTTCCTCCAGAGCCTCCGCGAGCATAAGCGCCGCTTTCTTTGTGTTGCCGTAAACAGAGGTGTATGCAACAACCACACCTTCGTCTTCGGGCGTGTAAGAGGACCATTTATCGTAAAGGTCTATATAGTAACCGAGGTTTTCTGTAAGCACGGGGCCGTGCAAGGGGCAAATTATGCTTATATCGAGCGCCGCCGCTTTTTTCAGCAGAGCCTGTGCCTGCGCACCGTATTTGCCTACTATGCCGAAATAGTAGCGTCTTGCTTCGCAAGCCCAATCCTCTTCTGCATCGAGCGCGCCGAATTCACCGAAAGCATCTGCCGAGAAGAGCACTTTATCCGTGCTGTCGTAGGAAACGACAACCTCGGGCCAGTGAACCATAGGTGCTGTTACAAACGTGAGCTCGTGTTTGCCGAGCGCGAGCTTGCTGCCCTCGCCCACAACTATCTGCTTTTCGGCAAAATCCGTGCCGAAGAAGTTTTTCATCATACCGAATGCTTTGGCAGACGCAACGATCTTCGCTTCGGGGTATTCTTCCGTAAAGCGGAAGATGTTGGCAGAATGGTCGGGTTCCATATGGTGAACCACTAGGTAATCGGGTGTGCGCTCGCCGAGCACGTTTTTAAGGTTTGCAAGCCATTCTTCGCCGAATGCCACGTCTACTGTGTCCATAACGGCAACTTTTTCGTCGAGTATTGCGTAAGAATTGTACGCCATACCATTGGGAACGATATACTGGCCTTCAAAAAGGTCTATTGCGTGGTCGTTCACACCGACGTATATAATATCATTTGTGATTTTCATTTTTAAATACCTCTTTAACTTTATTTACTTTAATAGTGTAACACATTTTTTATACGTTTTCAAGGGGGTATATTGTTGTTTGAGCATACTTACCCAACATTTAATCTAAAATTTTGCCATCGGTAGAGATGGTTACTACCTGCCACGGAATAAATTTTCCGCTATCCATAAGCGCGCGCTTCGCCGCGTTTTCGAGCCCGCCGCAGCAAGGCACCTCCATGCGAACTATTTTAACGCTTTTTATATCGTTGTTTGCAATAATAGCACCGAGCTTTTCCGCATAATCGCCTTCGTCAAGCTTTGGGCAACCAATTAGCGTTATGTGTCCGCGCATAAAATCGCTGTGGAAAGCGGCGTAGGCATAAGCCGTGCAGTCTGCCGCGATAAGCAGGTTTGCGCCGTCGAAATACGGTGCGTTTACGGGCACAAGCTTTATCTGGCAGGGCCACTGCGCAAGCTTGCTTTCCATATGCGCGCTTCTTTCTTCGTATACTCGGGGTTCGCGGCGTATAGCCTTTGCCGCAGAACCGGGGCAGGAGCAAACGCTTGCTTTCTTCGCCGCCTGTGCGCGCTTAACCGCCGCTTCGTCATATGCCGGCGCCTCGCGCTCCTCAAAGGAGATAGCGTTCATCGGGCAAGCAGGCAGGCAATCGCCGAGCCCATCGCAGTAATCCTCGCGCGTAAGGCGTGCTTTGCCGCCCACCATTTCTATTGCGCCTTCGTGGCACGCCGCAGCGCAAGCACCGCAGCCATTGCATTTTTCTTCGTCTATTTTAACTATTTTTCTTTTCATAAAATTATCTCCCACAACATTCTCTTGCTTTCTTGATTTTACGTACTCATTATAGTATAATAAAAGCAGAAAATATGTTGAATTTTCAACAAAATGAGGGTTTTATGAAAAAATATTTGAATATTTTGGGGAAATGCCCGTTATTTTTCGGCATAGGGCAAGATGAGCTTTTGCGCATGCTCGTTTGCCTAGGAGCAAAGGCGGAGTTTTACGATAAAAAATATACCGTTTTCGCAGAGGGCTCGCGCGCAAAGTATATAGGCATAGTGCTTTCGGGCTCTGTGCAGATAACACAGGTGGATTTTTACGGCAACAGAAGTATTTTGAGTGTTATAGGCGCAGGGCAAGTGTTTGCAGAGGCTTTTGCGTGTGCCGAAGTAGAGGAAATGCCCGTTTCGGTCGTTGCAAACGAGCCAAGCGAAATTATGATAATCGAGTGTGCACATGTTTTGCACACCTGTGAAAACAGATGTGCCTTTCACAGACAGCTTATTTTTAATTTAATGAAGGACCTCGCCACAAAAACCATAACCTTCCATAAAAAAATAGACATCACCTCCAAGCGAACCACGCGCGAAAAGCTGATGGCATACCTTATGCACGAGGCAAAGCGTGCGGGAGGCAACAGCTTCGATATCCCGTTCGACAGGCAAGAGCTTGCCGATTATTTAGAGGTGGAGCGCAGTGGGCTTTCCGCAGAAATAAGCAAGCTGCAAAAAGAGGGCGTGCTGGAAAGCCGCAAAAAACATTTTACGTTGTTATAAAACACCCTTCGGCTCGGCAATACGGGCAAAAAACTCAATATTATAATATGACAGGAGTCAACCATGAACAAAATAAAGGAAAAAATATATTCTTCCCTTGCCGCAATGGAAGCAGAAAATAAAAAGAAGATAGCCTCGCTCAAAAAGCGCGCACTTCTTACAAGCTACGCGTATCTTGTGCGCAAAACCGAGTATGGCAAAGTATGGACAGAAGCCCTGCGCACGGCTCTTAACGAAAACGAGATCGTGGAAATTCCCACGGGTAGCGAGCCTTACTATATAGACGACACGATAGTTATTCCATCGAACAGGCGCATTGAGGCATGGCGCGCCGTGCTCTGCCTTACGCCGGGGTGCCGCGTGCTTATGTTCCGCAACGAGCACACGAAGGACGGAACAAAAGCCCCCGTAGACACAAAAGATCGCGATTGCAATATTTCTATTTTCGGCGGCTGCTTTGCAGAATCGCGCACCTCGCGCGAAGGCTATGGAAAAAGCGGCAGATACAGCGAAAACGAAGAGTTTTTCGGCGTTTCGACCTGTATGCTCTTCAACAATATCGAAAACCTTACGTTAGAAAACGTCACGTTCCGTAACACAGCAGGCTTTGCCGTGCAAGTCGGCGATGACGCAAACGCCGTTTTCGAAAACATATGGTTTGACGATTGCTTTGCCGACGGCTTGCACATAAACGGCGGCAGCGAGAACATCGTGGCGCGCCACGTTTACGGCGAGGTGGGCGACGACCTTGTTGCACTAAACGCATACGACTGGCAAAACTCCTCTGTTAATTTCGGCGCGATAAAAAACGTTCTTTGCGAGCACCTTAACCTCGCTCCGCTGAGCCGATACAAGGCCCTGCGTTTTGAGCCGGGAATTTACACTTATGCAGATGGAGCTACGGTAGACTGCGCGCTAGAAAACATTATTATCAAAGACGTCATCGGCATAAAAACCTTCAAAATGTATTTGCAAACACCTTCGTATGCCATCGGCGGAAAGCGCGAAAAAGGCGCCCCTGGTACCGTAGACAATTTCTTTTTCGAAAATATTTATATAGACCTCCACACTCCCATAGACCCTTTCCCCGAATACGTAAAGGGCGATGCCGTGCGCGGTGCTTTCGCGGCGTTCGAGCTTGGCGCCAATATCGGCACGCTCGCATTTGAAAACGTGGACTTTACGCACCACACTATGGAATTCCCTCTCTCTTACCTCGCCTGTATCGGCCCCAAATCCATAATTTCGGGCGGCAAGGAAGTATTTGACCCATACGTTTCCTGCCGCGCGGAAAAGCTGATTTTTAAAAATATTACGGTAAACGGTGAAAAGCCCGAAGATATTCGCCCGTTTCTGCGAGAAATTGCTTTCCATGACGTAAACGGCGATGGCGAGAGCAGCGGCAAAGGCGAAATTTCGGAAATAATATACGAGTAAACTATCAAAAACCGCGTTGCAACCCACCCTCCGCTTGACAATGTGGGCAAAAAAGCTTAATATTATAATATAATTTCAGAAAAAAGAGGTACAGATATGACCGATATTTCAAGCATAGATAAAAATTTAAAAATAGCCGAAAGCTTCGGGCGCGACGATATAGTGCTCTACGACGTTCGAAACGCTCCTTTTAAAATACGCGGCGTTTTCTACGGGGACGACCGTTTTTACCGTATGCCGAAAGCGGTTGCAAAAACCGTGAACGAAGGTGTTGCGCATCTTTGCGATAACACAAGCGGCGGTAGGGTTTTCTTCTGCACGGATTCGGAGTGCATAGCGCTTACCTGCACGCGCCCCTCCTTCTGGGCTATGGGGCATATGGCGCGCACGGGCAACGGCGGCTTTGAGCTCTACGAGCGCAGGGGCGGAAAATGGGTTTTCCGCGCAACGTTCGTGCCGCCTGCCACACCGAGCGGGTTTTCCTCTATAGTAAACCTCGGCGGAAAGGAAAAGCGCGAGCTTATGCTGCAAATGCCGCTTTACGCGCCCATTTCTTCCCTTCATATAGGTATTTGCGAGGGTTCAGCTCTCGGCGAATGGAGCGGTGAATACACGCACAAAAAGCCCATAGTTTTCTATGGCTCTTCAATCACACAGGGCGGCTGCGCGAGCACAGCGGGCGGCGATTACGCAGGCAGGGTTTCGCGCCGCTTCGATACAGACTATATAAACCTCGGCTTTTCGGGCAGCGGCAAGGCTGAAATACCTATGATGGAATACATCGCCTCGCTCGATATGGGTTGTTTTGTATATGACTACGACTATAACGCGCCCGATGCAAAATATCTTGCAGAAACACACTACCGCGGATATCGCATAGTGCGCGATGCAAACCCGGGCCTTCCTATTATAATAATATCTGCGCCAAACTACGACAAAATAGGATATCACGCGCCCGAACGCCGCGATATTATAGCGGCTACCTACGAGCGTGCAAGAGCCGAGGGCGACAAAAACGTATATTTTGTAGACGGCAAGGTACATTTCGCCACGTTTAACGCAGACGGCTGCACCGTAGACGGCACCCACCCAAATGACCTCGGCTTCTACCGTATGGCAGAGGCTGTGGGTACTGTGCTTGAAAAAATATTGGGATAATGCAAAAAAGAAAAATCGCTTTAGCGATTTTTCTTTTTTGCATTTTTTCTACCGTTGGTTGAATGATTAGAAACTTATCAAATCAATATTGACAAAAAGTGATTAGATGAGTATAATATAAGTGTAAGCCGGCTATAGGAGAAAAAAGAATTTCAGGAGGAAAAGAAATGAACGCTATTGAAATTTACAAAGCGCAAGAAGAAATCGCGCTCGAAAAATATAACGAATGCAAAGCTCGCCTCGCCCAAACGGCGGAAGAAAGCAAAACGGAAAAGAAAGCGCTGTATATAGAGCTGGGAATGTACAGCCTTTGCCTGCGCGCAGGTCTTTTCGACCGCGGCGGCACCGCCCCCGACCACGCCGAAACGGCTCTGGAGCACAGAAACAAGTTCATGCCGAGAATCATTGTAAAATACCCCGGCATAAACGAAGCCTTCCGTGCGCTCGGTGCAGAAGAAAAAAGCAGATTTATCGCCGCCATTCAAGCGGAGCTTTATATGAGAGATCAAATTTACAAAAACTACAAAACAGAGCTGGAAGAAGCGAAGGCGGCGGACGATGCAGCAGGCATTTTTGAGCTTCAGATAAAAACGGGAGCGCTGGAAAGCGTTTTCACCGCTTGGGAGGCTTGGAGAAAGAAAACGGGCATATACCCCGATGTTTTCAAGGAGGAAGAGATATGAAAATTACAAACGACGGCGTTTTTTATACGCTTGCATATAATGCGACAAAAAAAGAGATAGACAGGCTGGAATCTTTCTGTGAAAGCCTCGATAAAAACCCTGCGCTCAAAAAAGAGCAGATGGCAGAATACAAATGCGCAAAATACCGCTACGCAGGGATAACTTCGCTCCACTCGGTATTATACAACAATAACAAGTGCAGAAAGCTGCACGATCTGCAATACAGTAAATATTTGCTTGTATATGCCGCGGAAGCGCTGAAAGCGCGCGAAGAGTATTTGACGCTTTACGAAGCCGCGCCAGGAAGCGAAAAGCCCGATTACAGCCTTTACTACGGCGTGCTCGCCTTTGCAGAGGCGCAAATCGCGGAATTGGAAGAAAAACTTCCCCTCGCAAACGATTGGGAGGCTGTGGAGCTTTCCGAAAGAATAGGCGGCTGGCGCTATGGCACGGAGTGCCTTGCCGAAGCGTGGGAAAAGAGAGGTGTATGAACAAGTGGAAGAAAAGCTTAAACTTTTAAAGCTGCTCGCCGACGAAACGCGCATAGAAATACTGAATATTTTAATGCGCGAGGATTCCTACGTAGAAAAGCTTGCGTGCGACCTTTCGCTCACGCCCGCGACAATATGTTACCATCTGAAAAAAATGGAGGCGGCAGGGGTCGTGCGCTCCGCACGCTCACAATTCTATATAATTTACTCGCTGAACAAAGAAATTTTCGATAAAACGCTTTCCGAAATCATAAAAAAAGACGATACGGCAGACACAGAAGAAAAATACAAAAAAGAGGTGCTCGCCCACTTTTTCAAATATGGTAAGCTCACGCAGATACCCTCCCAAAGAAAGAAACGCGAAATAGTGCTCGCCGAAATTGCAAAATCTTTTGAAAAAGGCAAAGATTACGGCGAAAAAGAGGTAAACGAAATAATCCATCTCTTTCACGAGGACCACTGCACCATACGCCGCGAAATGATAGCCTGCGGCATAATGGAGCGTGAAAGGGAAACGTACAGGCTTATTTAAATGATATGAAAAAAATTATAATATGCGAAAAAATCAAAAAATACAGAAAAGAAAAACGCATAACACAGGCAGAATTCGGCGAAATTCTGGGTGTTTCCGCGCAAGCCGTTTCCAAATGGGAAAGTGAGCTCTGCTACCCCGACATAACGTTTCTGCCCGATATTGCAAAAATACTCGGCTGTGTTATAGACGACCTTTTTGCGGCATAAAACAAAAAGATGCACCCTATTCTCTCTGCATTCTTAGCGGAGAATTAGTAGCACGAAAACTTCGGCAGAGAACTTGTTTTCTCTGCCGATTTGTGTTATAATGGGGCTAACAGAAAGCCTCCCTCCGAGAGGGAGGGGGACCGCGTTAGCGGTGGAAGGA